>CAIWLA010000063.1 GCA_903913345.1 uncultured Magnetococcales bacterium
ACTATAGTGCCGGTCAAATGAGTTGATACTTTCAATAATTTCATGTGGTATAATCGCTCCGAGAGTTTTGTCGAGTTGTCATTTTCAATGGCGAGCCGCGATGGGGTGCAGCAACCAGTCTGCGGGAACTGATTCGTCTGCCTGCCGGATCTCCGTTGTGGAAATACCAGCCGGAGATGCGGTATCATGTGATAGACGAGGGGCGTTTCCCGGAGGAGGAGTTGAAAGGCCTGCACTCCCTGACGGCCATTTTCTTCCGAATCGGACATCCAGGCAGTCCGGCATCGATTCTGGAGGCCAGCCGCGACTTGGTGGATTGGTTTGCGAAGCACCCGGATGGCCCGCCGGTGAAGCGGTTGTTCCGTGAATTGTTGGCCGTTGGGTTGGAGCGGTTCAAAGGGCCGCATTCTCTACCGCGCATTCCCGAAGAGCTTGAGGAGGTGGTAAACATGTTGGCGACACACGTTGAAAAATGGTCGAGGGACATTGAGCAGAAGGGATGGCAGGCAGGCATCCAGGCTGGTGAGCAGAAAGGTCGCCAGGAAGGCGAGGCCACGATCCTGACTCGTCAGTTGCAACGCCGCTTCGGCGATCTGCCCTCGTGGGCCAGTGAAAAGATCGCCAAGGCTGAGCCGTCCACCCTGGAGGAATGGAGCCTCCGTATCCTGGATGTCACAACGCTGGAGAGTGTGCTGGCGGGTCCGTCTTGACCTTCGGGAGGAGGGGGTCGGTGCATTGGGGGCTGAATGCCTTCATGGAGCAGAAAACCCGTGAGGACGAACAGGTTATACGGGACGTTGCGCGACGAGGGTCATGGCGGCCTTGCGGGCCATTGGCCAGAACGGGCAGCAATGCCTGAATGATAGACTGCGGAATTGGCTCACACTCTCATGCCCCAACCGGATAAACAGCTTGCATCACCCCCCTTTGCCGTGCATGGCCCATCGTGGGCCGATGCCCGAAAAGAGAGACCGCCCAACTCCCCTTTTGCCTGGGGCGTGGGGCAACGGTTGGGGGTGGTCGCGGTGTTGATCATCGGGCTGTGGTTGGCCGTGGCCGTGGCCCTGGATTGGCTGGGATAATCCGAATGCCACCCATCATCCGACTGGAAGATGTGACCCTGGGTTATGACCGGCATCCGGCCATTCATCACCTCTCCGGATCTTTCGAACGGGGTTCACTCACCGCTGTGGTGGGTCCAAACGGTGCAGGAAAGTCCACCCTGCTCAAGGGGATCAAGGGGTTGCTCCGTCCCCTGGGCGGTGTCGTCCATCGGGAGGGGATGACGGGCGACGATCTCTCCCTGTTGCCCCAACAAACAGAACTGGAGCCGGATTTCCCCATCTCCGTCTGGGATGCGGTCCTGATCGGTCACTGGCGGCGCGTCCACGCCTGGCGCACCGTGAACCGTACCCAACGACATCAGGCCCAGGCCGCCCTGGAGGCGGTCGGGTTGAGCGGTTTTACCCACCGCCTCGTCAGCAGCTTGAGCGGCGGACAACGCCAGCGCATGTTGTTCGCCCGTATCCTCGTGGAAGACGCCCCGGTCATCCTGTTGGATGAACCCTTCGCCGCCATTGACGATCGCACCGTTGTCGATCTCCTCGCCATGGTGCAGGGTTGGCATCTTCAGGGGCGCACCGTGATCGCCGTCCTGCATGATCTGGAACAGGTGCGCCGCCACTTTCCCCAGGCCCTCCTGTTGGCCCGCCACGCCCTGGCCTGGGGGGATACCGACCAGGTTCTCTCCCCGGAAAACTGGCACCAGGCCCGTACCATGAGCGAAGCCTGGGACGATCATGCCCCGTTCTGCCTCCTCGCGCCCCGCGAAAACCGACCACCAACAGGCCCAAAGGCAACGGCATGACCCTCCACGAATATCTGGTCGATCCCTTTGTCCAGTTCGCCTTCATGCGGCGGGCACTGGTCGCCTGTCTGGCCCTGGCCCTGGGTTGTGGACCGGTCGGCGTCCTCCTGATGCTCCGCCGCCTGAGTCTCATGGGCGATGCCCTCTCCCACGCCATTCTGCCGGGGGTGGCGATTGCCTTTCTCTGGGCCGGTTTTTCCCTGCCCGCCATGACCCTGGGTGGCTTTATCGCTGGCCTGACCGTGGCCGTCCTCGCCGGCACCCTCTCCCGCGTCACCCTTTTGAAAGAGGATGCCAGCTTTGCCGCCTTTCAATTGATCTCGCTGGCCGCCGGGGTGCTGATTGTCTCCACCCGTGGGGGGAACGTCAATCTGCTCCATATGCTCTTCGGCTCGGTACTGGCCGTGGACGACCAGGCATTGCTGCTGTCGGCCTCCATCTCGTCCATTTCCCTGATCACCCTGGCCATTCTCTATCGCCCCCTGGTCATTGACAGCTTTGATCCCGGATATCTGCGCAGTCTGGACGGGCGCGGCGGTCTGTGGCAAACCCTCTTCCTGGCCCTGGTGGCCATGGACCTGGTGGCCGGGTTTCATACCCTGGGAGCCATGATGGCCGTGGGCATGATGATGCTGCCCGCCATCGCCGCCCGTTTCTGGGTGCGGAATGTCTGGAGCCTGATGGGGGTGGCCATCCTGATCGCCCTGCTGTCGGGACTGATCGGCTTGATCCTCTCCTTTCATTACCGTTTTCCGTCCGGTCCGGCCATTATCCTGACGGCGGGCCTGTTCCATCTCTTGTCCCTCGCCTTCGGCCCCCTGGGTGTGGTGCGTGCCCGGTTCGGAACGGTGGGACACCATCGAAAAGGTTGAAATCGTGCCCGTTCCATCGCATCATGACGTGGACTGGAACCTGGCCCAGAGGAAGACGGCCATTGCATGGCAGCGGACCGTCTGTTACCTTCGCCCGGTATTCCATGGCAGCCATTTTTTCAATCGGTCAAACCGGCAGGAAATAAAATCCAATGAACATCGATGGGTATGAATCGCTGGTTCCCCATTGGGGCACCCTCTTCTCCTCGGACCTGCGCAGCCATTTTCTGGCGGTCAGGGAGGAGGGGGTGATGGCATCGTCCGACCAGGTGTCGGCAGAATCGGCACCTGTCGTCACCAAAGATCGTGCAGACCCGGCACCGGAACCCCCCCCCCCCCCCGAAA
>CAIWLA010000064.1 GCA_903913345.1 uncultured Magnetococcales bacterium
GGGGTGCAGGAGACCGCTTATCGACTGAATGGTGATCCCAATCAGACGGGTCTGGACCGGGATGAGACCTTGCACAGAGAGGCGGCCCTGGTGGCCGTGCGGCTCGACAGTCAATTGAGCAAACTGTACGGCAATGCCTCCCTGCACATATTGGAACCCTCGGTCCAATATGTCTGGAGCACAGCCAGCGATCAGAGCCGCCTGCCCAATTATGATGCCAGTTTGCGCAACTTTACCACGACCGATATTTTTGCGCACAATCTCTATTCGGGTATTGACCGGATCAGTGATGCCCAGTGGCTTGGGTACAGGCTGACTTCGCGTCTGCTGGACAATACCGGCGGAGGTGCCATTTGGGACAGTGGTGTCTTGACCATTGGCCAACGGTGGGCACCGGAAGGCAGTCGGGAATACCAGGATGGCCATCCGTTTTCTTCGGTGGTCTCCAGTCTGGATGCCCGGTTTTCCGAAAAGGTATCCGCAACGGCCGCGATGGGATTCAATCCCTACCAGAACAATGTCGAATCGTCGGATTTTACCCTCTCGTTCGCCCTGGCGGACAAGGAGCACCGCCGGACGGCCCTGGGTGCAGAAACCGAGTTTGTGCGCATAGGACATCACTTTAACGCTTCTGATCTATCGATGATGCCAAACGCGCCCGGGTTGCCCAGTCTGGCGGGTTTTTCCAGTTTGGCGGCTTTGCCAGCAAGCTTGACGGAGACCAGTCGGGAAAGGGTGCAGGATCTTTCCCTGGATGCATCGATGCATTTGTCCGATCAGTGGATTTGGGATCAAAGATCCACGTATTCTCTGGAGACCAGCGGACTGAAGAGTTGGAACACGGGATTGGTCTACGAACATGCCTGCTGGAGCGTGCGTTTGACCGGTGGTCGTAATCTATCCACCGCAACCGGGACTTTGGGTGGTAACTTTGTTGGACTGTTTATAAACCTGAAAGGATTGGGCGGAGTGGGCATTTGAACATTTTTCTACTTATCTTTCTGTGGCTTTTGCCGTCTGGTGTCCACGCCTCGTCGCTGGATCGCATTGTGGCGATTGTCGAGGTTCAGGATCTGCTGGACAAGGAGGTCAAGCCGCAAATTATCACCCAGTCGGATGTGGAGGAGCTGTCGAAGCCTCTGTTGTCCAAGCTGCGTCAATCCGGTGAGACGGTTGATCTCGAAAAAATATGGGCGCACAGTCTGGACGAACTGATCCTGCGGGCTTTGAGGGCGCAAAAGGCCACTCAATTGGAGATTGTGGTCAGTGATGCAGACATTGATGCCATGGTCAGCCAGGTGGAACGAGACAACCATTTGCCTCTGGGATCACTGCCCAAGGCCATGGCAGAGCAGGGGATCAAATTTGAACAGTATCGGCAGGGGTTGAAGGACCAATTGTTGCAGGCTCGTTTGATCAATCGGGCCATTCGCCCCCTGGTGACCGTCTCGGAGGAGGAGATTCGGGATCTGTATGAGAGCGTCAAGAACAGTCCGCAAGCGGAGGAGATTCGGGTGGGCCAGATCCTGTTGCAGGTAGAGGGGAATGCGGCCCCGGCCCACGCCGAACAGGTGTACAGACAGGCGGACATGTTGGTGGGTAAATTGCGTGAGGGCAGCTCCCTGGAGACCTTGGCTGGACAATATTCCAATGATGCCAGTGGATTGAGTGGTGGTGATATGGGCTGGTTCAAACGGGGAGAACTGATGCCGGAACTGGAACGGGTCGTGTTTGATCGAGACAAGGGTGCCGTGATTGGCCCACTCCGTTCACCCCAGGGATTTCACATTTTCAAAATATTGGACAAGCGGACCCAAAACCGCAAGGCCGTGGAAAAATCCAAGATCAAGGCACGCCATATTTTGATCAAAGTGGCAGAGAACGCCAGCGCGGAGGAGAATGCGGCGGCCAAGGCATTGATCCAAAAAATAGATCGAGAGTTGCTGGAGAAAGGAAAGGCCGAGCAGGGAAAAGCCTTTATCGATCTGGCGCAACGTTACTCCCAGGATCCCACGGCCAAGGATGGGGGCGATTTGGGTTGGTTTGGGGAAGGAATGATGGTACCGGCTTTTGAAAAGGTCGCCTTTGCCCTGGCGATTGGGGAGGTCAGCGCGCCCGTCAGAACCCCTTTTGGTTGGCATCTGATCCGTGTGGAGGAAAAACAGTTTCTGGATCCGGATTCCCTGGATGCGCAACGCAAGGAGTTGACGGAACGGGTTCAGGAGGCGAAAACCCGGGCACGGTACAAACAGTGGCTGCGGGATTTGCGCCTGCGTTCCTTTGTGGACTTGCGGGAAAAATAAGGGGTTGCCACGTATGCTTGCGGTGACGATGGGCGATCCGGCCGGGATTGGTCCCGAAGTGACACTCAAAGGGTTTGCCGGGGAACCACGATGTATTCACATTGGTGACCCGGAGGTCTATCACCAGACGGCTGCCCGGTTGGGTCTGCGTCTGGACTTTCAGGTGGTGGACTCTCCAGAGGCGGCGGCCCGGTTGTCGCCCCATGTGTTTGCCATTCTGCCCACCGAACAGCGCGCGGGACTCTTCTCGGACGCGCCATTCGGTCATCCCCATCCGGCCCATGCGGCGGCCACCGTGGAGAGCATTCTGACGGCTTGTCGTCTGGCCGTGGCAGGGCGTGTGCGGGCGGTGGTGACCCCACCGATCAACAAAGCGGTCTTGCACAGTGCCGGGTTTCATTTTCCTGGGCATACGGAACTGTTGGCCCACTGTGCGGGTGTGGTCCAACCGGTCATGATGCTGGTGGGGAAGGGAGAGGGGAAAGAGGATGGATTGCGTGTTGTTCCCGTGACGATTCACCAATCCCTGCGCTCTGTGGCCACCACCCTGACCGCCGACCTGTTGCGGCACACCCTCCAGATCACCTATGAGGCGTTGCGCCGGGATTTTGCCCTCTCTGCCCCCAGAATGGTGGTCACCGGACTCAATCCCCATGCGGGTGAGGAGGGGGCCTTTGGTCATGAGGAGAGGGAGATGATCGCCCCCGTCTGCCGGGCTTGGGCCGACTCTCATCCGGGTGTGCTGCGTGGGCCGTTGTCGGCCGACAGCCTGTTTCACCCGGAGGCCCGAAAAACCTATGACGCGGTCCTCTGCATGTATCACGATCAGGCCCTGATTCCGCTTAAAATGCTGGCCTTTGGCCGTTCTGTCAATATTACCCTTGGCCTGCCGATTGTGCGTACCAGCGTGGATCACGGGACCGCTTATCCCATTGCCGGAGAGGGGATAGCCGATCCCGGCTCGTTCCGGCAGGCCGTGGCCATGGCGGTCGAGTTGGCGGACAATCGTCGATTGTGGTCGTCAGGATAAGGGGGTATGAACGGTACCGCAATCGCCTCTGGACAGGGCGAGATTGTCCTGCAAGGAGAGCCGTTTCCCTATCTGCTCGTCCGGGTGCGCAGTCGCAAACGGATGAGCCTTCGGGTGGATGGTCAGGGGATCCAGGTTCGTATTCCCTGGCGGGGTACTCTGCGCCAGGCGGAGCAATTTCTCTCCGATCATGCCGCCTGGATACGGCAGCAACTGCACCGTGTGCAACAGGCCAGTATCGAAAAACGGGCGTTGCAAGAGGGAAACCGGTTGCCTTTTCTCGATGGTTTTTTGCAATTGCGTTACGGGACCGGACAAATCAGGCCCCTGTTCCAGGAGGGGGAGCAACTCTGGGTCGCGGACCGCCTTCATGGAATGCCGGAGTTGGTTGATCTGTTGGAAGGGTGGTATCGGCAGCAGGCCCTTCCCCATCTGTCTGCCCGTCTGGCCGTTTGGTCGGCCGAGATGGGTGTGCCCTTCGCACGACTGACCATCCGCAGCCAAAAGAGTCGCTGGGGCAGTTGCTCTGCGCGAAAAAACATCAGCCTGAATTGGCGTCTGATGTGTCTGCCGATTCGGGTGGGGGACTATGTGATGGTGCATGAATTGTGTCATCTGCGTCACATGAATCATTCCCCGGAATTTTGGGCCATGGTGGCCTCCTTTATACCGGAACATCTGGCCTGTCGGAGACAGTTGCGGCTGTTTTCATCCCCCTGGTAGATTGTTCCTCTCGATTCATTATTCAAAGGTGCCGGTCTGACATGTCAAGAACAGAAGAGTCTCCCCCCGTTGATTTCATTCGTCAAATAGTGGCTGCCGATCTGTTGTCTGGCCGGCATGGCGGACGGGTTGTGACCCGGTTTCCTCCAGAGCCGAACGGTTTTTTGCATATCGGTCACGCCAAGTCCATCTGCCTGAACTTTGGCATTGCCGCTGAATGTCAAGGGACCAGTGGGGTGGTGGGTCGGTGCAATCTGCGTTTTGACGATACCAATCCCCTTAAAGAGGAGGAACTCTATATCCAGTCCATCCGCACGGATGTTCGTTGGCTGGGTTTTGATTGGGGAGATCGCCAGTTCTATGCATCGGATTATTTTGAACGGCTCTACCAACTGGCAGAGCGGTTGATCGAGGCGGGAGACGCTTATGTGTGCAGTCTGAGTGCCGAGGAGCTGAGGGCGCATCGCGGTACATTGACCCGGCCTGGTCGGGAGAGTCCCTTCCGTGGTCGATCTGTGGCCGAAAATCGGGATCTCTTCCGCCGGATGCGCGCCGGGGAGTTTCCCGATGGAACCCACATTTTGCGGGCCAGGATTGATATGGCCTCTCCCAATATGAACATGCGGGATCCGACCCTCTATCGCATCCTGCATACCCGTCACCATCAGACCGGGGATCGATGGTGCATCTATCCAACCTATGACTATGCCCATTGTCTCTGTGATGCCATGGAGGGGATTACCCATTCCCTGTGTACCCTGGAATTTGAGGACCACCGTCCCCTGTATGACTGGATTCTGGATCGGTTGCAGACCGAACTGGGGTGTCATCCGCAACAGATTGAATTTTCCCGTCTGTCGCTGGAATATACCGTGGTGAGCAAGCGCAAGTTGAGCGACCTGGTCAAGGCGGGCGTCGTGGAGGGTTGGGATGATCCCCGTATGCCCACCTTGTCGGGATTGCGACGCCGGGGGTATACCCCGGCGGCCATTCGTACCTTTTGCCAACGGATTGGCATTTCCAAGACGCCCAACAATGTCGAATTGTCCCTGCTGGAGAGTTGTCTCCGGGAGGATCTGGACCAACATGCGCCCCGTGTCATGGCGGTTCTGGATCCGCTGCGGGTGGTGATCACCACGGTGGCTGCTGGCCATGTGGAGGGCCTGACCGCCGCCAACCATCCCCAGAATGTGGATATGGGGTCTCGCACCCTCTCCTGGACACGGGAAATTTTTATCGAACGGGAGGATTTTTCAGAGAATCCCCCCAAGCAGTTCAAGCGTTTGGTTCCCGGCGGTGAGGTGCGATTGCGCCATGCCTACGTGATACGGTGCGATGCGGTCATCCGGGATCCAGAAAGCGGTGCCATTCTGGAACTGCATTGTTCCCATGATCCCGCCACGTTGCAAACCAATCCCCCGGATCGCAAGGTCAAGGGGGTCATTCACTGGGTATCGGCCTCCCGTTCCCGCGTGGCGGAAGTGCGCTGTTATGAATCACTCTTCACGACACCGAACCCGGATGAAGTCTGGCAGGATGCCGATTTTACCACCCTGATCAATCCGAATTCCCGAACCATTCTCACCGATTGTCGCATTGAAGAGGGTTTGCAGGATGCGCCATCGGGAGCGGTTTTCCAGTTTGAGCGGCTCGGTTATTTTTGTGTCGATGCCGATGGTGCCGGAGCAGCGAACCGGCTCTTTCATCGCACGGTTGGTCTGCGGGATTCATGGGCCAGATTGCAGCAGGAGCAGCGGAAGGTCTAAGGTTTGGACATTGTTGATACACAAAAATGCAGAAATGGTGCGACTTCTCTTGCGATAAAGGCGAAAATTTGTATACTTTAACGTGAGCAACGGTTCCAGTGATCTCTAATAGTGATATTCGGCAAATTTGACATGAATTTAAAAAGGGTTTTTCTTTGGTGGCTGATCGGTGGGGTGGGAGGCCTTCTGGGCATGGCTCTCTTTCCTCTGTCTGCTGTTGCAGCCGGTTCAGACACGATCAAGGCCATTCGGGTCGAGGGGTCGCAGCGCATTGAGCCTGAGACGGTACGCAGTTATCTCAAGCTGGAGGTGGGCAGCGCGTTTGATCCAGAGGCGACACGCAACAGCCTGAATGCCCTGTTTGCCACGGGGTTTTTCAAGGATGTTGTCCTCGATCAGGAGGGGAGTACCCTGGTGGTTCGGGTGGTGGAGAACCCCATGGTGCATGAGGTCACTTTTGAGGGCAACGATGCCTTCAGTGTGGAGGATCTGAAAAAGGTTGTCACCATCAAGGCGCGGGCGATTTTTGATCGGGCCAAGACCGAGCGGGATTTGGCGGCGTTGCGCCAGGCGTATCGGGTCAAAGGGTTGTTTTTGGCGCAGATTGACATGAAAACCAAGCCTCTGGCCAACAATCAGTTGGATGTGGTGTATCATGTCAAAGAGGGAGAAAAATCCAAGGTCCAGGAGGTGCGAATCATCGGCAACCATGGGATGACGGAAAAACAGTTGATCAAAAAGCTGTTGATTCAGCCATCGGACTGGCTCTCCTGGTACACGGAAACGGACACCTACGACCGGGAAAAATTGTTGTACGATCAGACACAGTTGCGCAATGTTTACCTGGATAACGGGTATGCACGTGTGCGTGTGGATTCGTCCGTGGCGGAGTTGACGCCCGATCGGCAGGCCTTTCTGGTGACCCATACCGTTCACGAGGGGAATCGTTACAAGGTGGGTACCGTCCAGATTACGGGTGATTTTAACGAGTTGCCCATGGCCGATTTGTATGCCGTACTCAAAGTGGCGGAAGGCGATTGGTATTCCCAGCTAAAGGTGCGGGAGTCGGTTGAAAAGTTGACCGATCTCGTCGGTGATTTTGGCTATGCCTTCCTGGATATCAAACCGGAGCGGATCATCAGTGACGAAACGGAGACCGTGGGGATCGTTTTCCAGGTGAGCAAGGGGAAGCGGGTCTATGTCAACCGCATCGAGATCGCGGGCAATAGCCGCACCCAGGACCATGTCATTCGCCGGGAGATAACGCTGGTGGAGGGGGATCGCTTTTCCGCCACCAAGATGCGCGAGGCCAAGACGAGACTGCAAGCGTTAAACTTTTTTGAAAACCTGGATGTGACAACGCCACCGGCGGGGGATCCCGGAATGGTGGATGTCAAGGTCAAGGTGACGGAAAAACCAACGGGTACCTTTACCCTGGGAGCCGGTTATTCCAGTCAGGAGTCCCTTCTCGGTACGGCCAGCATCAGCCAGAATAATTTTCTGGGCAAGGGACAACGGATGGTCTTTTCGGTCTCCGAATCCAGTATCAGGAATGAATACAACCTTTCCTTTACTGAGCCTTATTTTATGGACAAAAAGTTGAGTGCCGGGTTCGATATTTTCAGGCGGAGTACGGATCAAACCCGTATCTCTTCGATCATGGAAAAGACAACCGGGGTGGCACTGAATATGGGCTTTCCCATTTCGGAGCATTTGAGTGATGGTGTCTCCTATAAAATTTCCGAGACCTCGGTGGGTTATACCGGGACGGATCTGTCCCTGGCATCGGCGATTCTCAAGGATCAGATAGCGTTGAGTCCCTATCTGGAGTCCATTGTGAGCAACACCCTGGCCTGGGCTTATTTGGACAATCGTCTGACCCCCACAGAGGGTCGGACCCACAGTCTGACGGCTGAGTTTGCCGGTGTGGGCGGAGATGTCCGGTTTGGCCGATTGCTGACGGATCACAGCCTGTATTATCCCTTCGATGGAGAGAGAAAGTGGGTGGGTCGTCTGCGCGGACGGGTGGCCGTAGAGGACGGGTTGGGCGAAAAAATTCCCATTTTTGAACGGTTTTTTCTGGGTGGGAGCAGTTCCTTGCGTGGTTTCATGCCCGCTGGTGTTGGTCCGCGGACGGCGCAGGGCGATGCCTATGGTGGAACATACTTTGAGCAGATCAATGCCGAATTGTATTTTCCCATGGGGGCCATGACCGAAAAGGGGGTGCGTGGGTTGACCTTTCTGGATGCGGGTTATCTGGGTGACAAAACCCCAACGAATGATCCCGGCGATACGGGAGTGGGGGGGGTACGGGTGTCGGTTGGGGTGGGTTTGAATTGGAGTTCCCCCTTCGGTCCATTGCGTTTCACCCTGGGTACGCCGATTATCAAGGAGTCGTATGACAAGACCCGGGTGTTTGACTTTTCCATTGGCACAGCCATGTGATGATCTTTTCATCTCTGCGGTCGCGGGCGGTCTCTCGCCAGGAGCCATACCTCCAGGACCAGCGGGGCTACGGCACCGTTAAACTTTGCTGGCAAAAAGGTTGTACAGGTCATGAATCCATCGGTTATTTTGCTTTCGTTATGGCGGACAGGCGTTGTTTTGTTTGCGGTCAGTCTGTTCTGGTGTCACCCGGCCTGGGCGGAGTCGTACAAACTGGCGTTTGTGGATGTCCCTCGCGCCATGGCCGCCTCGGATGCGGCCAAGCAGGCGCGGGATATTCTCCAGAAAAAATTGGTCGCCAAGCAGCAGGAGGTCAGTGCCATGGAGGCCGAGATCAAAGAGATGAAGGCCAATGCGGAAAAGCGCAAAGGTCTTTCCCGCCCGGACTCCGCTCCCGACCAGGAGAATGAAATGCGCGGCAAATTGCGTGATTATCAGCGGTTGGTGGAGGACAATCAGGCCGCCATCGACCGCGAGAATGGTCGATGGACCAAAAAGATTACGGAAGCCTTGTTGAAGGTGATCGAGGAGATTGGTCGGGAGGAGGGGTTGACCGTGGTCTTTGGCAAGGGGCAGGTGCTCTTTGCGGCGGGTTCGATTGATATAACGGATCGGGTTCTGGTGCGCTTGAACGAGCGTACAAAAAAGTGGTTCTAGGGGGTTAAACGTGGAGTCGCTGCAAGAAATTCTCAACATTCTTCCCCACCGGTATCCGTTTTTGTTGGTGGACCGGATTGTGGAAGTGGTGCCGGGGGAACGACTGGTTGCCATCAAAAATGTCTCGTTCAATGAGCCTCATTTCATGGGCCATTTTCCCGGTTATCCGGTGATGCCAGGGGTCTTGATCCTGGAAGCCATGGCTCAGGCGGGTGCTCTGTTGGCTGGCAAGACCGATCCGGCGTCGGTCTGTTCGCGCCTCGTCTATTTTATGACGATTGATAAAGTGCGTTTTCGGAAACCGGTGGTACCGGGCGACCAATTGCGCCTGGAACTCACGCTGCTTAAAAGACGGCGGGATGTGTGGCGGTTTGCCGGGAAGGCTTATGTGGAGGAGGCACTGGTGACGGAGGCCGAGTTGATGGCCATGACGCGGGATGCGGTTCCTGCTGCTGACGCATCCCCCCCTGCGGAGTAATACCTATCATGATTCATCCCACTGCGGTTGTTGATCCCGATGCAAGATTGGGAAAGGATGTGCGTGTTGGCCCTTATGCCGTTGTGGGGGCGAATGTGGTGCTGGGGTCCGATGTGGAGGTTGGATCCCATGCGGTGATTGAGGGGCATACCGTCATTGGGGATGGGAGCCGGATTTGCAACTTTGCCTCCATCGGGCAACCCCCTCAGGATATTCACTATGCGGATGAACCGACCCGTGTGGAGATTGGTGCGCACTGTTGGATCCGGGAATTTGTCAGTATCCATCGTGGCACGGCCAAGGGGGGTGGATTGACTCGGGTCGGCGACCATTGCATGATCATGGCCTATTCTCATGTTGCCCACGATTGCCGGGTGGGGGAGCACGTGGTGATGGCCAATGGTGCCACCCTGGCGGGTCATGTGGAGGTACAGGATTATGCCGTGATTGGCGGTTTGACGGCCGTGCATCAGTTTGCCCGCATCGGACGCAATGCCTTTATCGGGGGTGCCTCTGCCATCTCCATGGATGTGGTTCCCTTTGCCTCTGCGGCGGGCAATCGGGCGCAGATTACGGGCGTGAACGTGGTTGGCCTGCGCCGAAACGGTTTTTCTGAAGAGGTGATCAAGATTATTCGACAGGCACACCGGATTGTTTTTCGCTCCAACTTGCGTCTGGAACAGGCCATAGCCGAGGTGGAACAGCAATTTTCCAATTCTCCAGAGGCCCAGTATCTGTTGGAGTTTTTGCAAACGGGACAGAGGGGAATTTGTCGTTAGAAGGGACATCTGTTGGGCGGTCAGACCGGTGCATTGGTCTGATTGCCGGGAATGGCCGCTTGCCCATTCTCTTTGCGCAGGCGGTGCGTGGGCAGGGGGCGGTGGCCGATCCCTCTCTGCCGCGACAGGAGACGAGGATTGTGGCTGTCGGACACATCGGAGAGACCGATCCCCTCCTGGCGGAGTGGGTTACGGATCTGTGCTGGGTTCGGTTGGGTCAGTTTCAGAAAATACTCGATTTTTTTCTCCGTCATCGGGTCGAATGGGTTGTCATGGCTGGGGGTATCACCAAGTCGCGTATTTGGCATGTCCGGCCCGACTTTCTCGCCATGAAAATGGTCCTTGGTTTGCTGCATCGGCATGATGACCTGTTGTTGCGCAGTGCATCGGCCATTCTGGAAGGGCAGGGTTTTGTTCTCAAGTCGGTGACCGATTTTGTCCCGGAATTTTTGGCCCCGGAGGGGGTATTGAGTCGTCGCCAACCGACACCGGCTGAATGGGAGGATATCCATTTTGGCTGGTGGGCGGCCAAGGAGTTGGGTCGTCTGGATATCGGCCAAGGGGTGGTCGTTCGGCAAAAGATGGTGGCGGCTGTTGAGGCCATGGAAGGGACGGATGCCATGATTCTGCGGGCCGGTCCATTGATCGCTGGCAAGGGATGGGCCGATGGAGGTGGGGGGGTGTTGGTCAAGGTGGCCAAACCCACGCAGGACCGCCGCCTTGATCTGCCCACCATCGGACCGAATACCATGAAACGGTCGCATGAAGCGGGTATTGGCGTGATAGCCGTTGAGGCAGGAGGTGCAATGATACTGGAACCGGAAGAGACCTGTGCCTTGGCGGATCGATTCAATCTGGTCCTGGTGGGTTGTCGGGAGTCGGCGATGCGGGTGGTTGACC
>CAIWLA010000065.1 GCA_903913345.1 uncultured Magnetococcales bacterium
CTGGTGCCGCTGGTGGTTCCCTGCACCGGTTTTCTGGAGGCGGAAAGCCTGGCCGGTGTGGCCGTAGAGGCAACGGTCCGCCATCAAAAGGTCTCTTTTTCCGGTCCGCTCCTTTTTACCCATCGCGGCCTGAGTGGGCCGGTGGTATTGCAGATCTCGTCCCATTGGCGTTCCGGGGAGAGTATTCGGATCAACCTGTTGCCGGGGGTGGCGTTGGAGCCGATCTTTCGCCGTGCCCGCGAGACCCATCCCCGTCAGGAGGTGGTTACTGTCTTGGCCGGGCATCTGCCCAGGCGTCTGGCCCAGGCCCTGGTGGGCCATTGCGGGGTGACAGGCCGGATGGCCGAGGTCGCCGATGCCCGTTTGCGTCTGTTGGCCGAGGCGGTCCACCACTGGGTGGTGACCCCTTCGGGGAGTGAAGGGTATCGAACGGCTGAGGTGACAACGGGCGGCGTGGATACCCAGGTTCTGTCGCCCAAAACCATGGCGTGTCGGACGATTCCGGGTCTTTATTTTATCGGCGAGGTGATGGATGTCACCGGTCAGTTGGGGGGATACAATCTGCAATGGGCCTGGTCTTCCGGGTATGCGGCTGGCCAGTGGGTTTGAAGGCGATCTGTTGTCCAAGATCCCCAGAGTCCATACACGGCAAGCTGGGGGGTGATGCTCACGCGGGCGTTCGGTCAGAGTGGGTGCTTGGACTGGTTTCATTTTGTCGGTATATGTTGATATGTACCGACAAAATAGAATATGGTTGATGCATGGAAGACCACTATCAAAAAATCGTCGATTTTGCCCGTATCCATGGGATCATTCGACCACGCGATTTGACGGCCCTGGGGTTTCATCGGGTGGCCCTTGCGCGATTGGTTCAATGTGGGCAACTGGCTCTGATCGGACGCGGCCTTTACGCCAACCCAGACCGGACGGTGTCTGAACAGGGCACCCTTGCCGAGGTTGCGTGCAGGTACCCCCAGGCTGTTGTCTGTCTGCTGTCCGCTCTACAATTTCACGGTCTCACCACGCAGTTTCCGTTTGAAGTCTGGCTGGCCATTTCCAACAAGGCACGCGCCCCCCGGATGGAGTATCCACCCCTCCGGATTGTTCGATTTTCAGGTGCTGCCCTGACCGAAGGCGTTCAGGAATATCTGGTCGATTGTGTGCCCGTGCGCGTGACGAGTGTTGCCAAGACCGTGGCCGACTGCTTCAAATATCGCAACAAGATCGGGTTGGACGTTGCTCTGGAGGCACTGCATACATCCTGGAAAGAGAAACGGTTCAAGATGGACGAGCTTTGGCATTTGGCCGCCGTTTGCCGGGTTGCCAATATCATGCGCCCCTACATGGAGAGCCTGACATGATATCTCACAACGTAGCGGCATCGGTACGTGCCAGGCTGCTGAACCACGCACGGGCATCGAGACAGGATTTCAATTTTGTTCTTACCCGCTATGCCATTGAGCGTCTGCTCTACCGGATCAGTATCTCGAAGCATGCTCACCAGTTTGTATTGAAGGGGGCACTCCTCTTTGATCTATGGTTTGACATTCCCCATCGCCTGACAAGGGATGCGGATTTCCTCGGTTTTGGATCGTCCGACCTGTTGCATATGGAGGGCACTTTCAGGGAGATTTGTCTGGTCGAGGTACCAGACGGCATGGCATTCCAATCCAGCACGGTGCATGCGATGGAGATCCGCAAGGACGCCTATTTCCTGCTTCCACACTGTGGGGTCAGGTTGTCAAGGCCATTCCCGATTTGGCCAAATAAAAATTCACATCAACTCGACTTTGGCCATTTATAGTGCCGGTCAAATGAATTGACACTTTTGAAAATTTCATGTAGTATAATCGCTCCGAGAGTTTTGTCGAC
>CAIWLA010000066.1 GCA_903913345.1 uncultured Magnetococcales bacterium
ACAGATGCGCCAGGGCACCCGTGACCAGGGGAAACAAAAACAGGGCAAAAAAGAGGGGCAACGGCACCGCGCTCTCCAACCACAACGCGCTGATCAGGCAGAGGAAAAAGCCCGCCAGGGCACCCAGCAGAGAGAGAGCCGCCCCGTTGGCACGCACGATCCGCCCAACATGACCAGCCAACGGGCGCAGGAGTCGTCCCAGCACCCACCCCCACGCGCCCAGACCAAACCCGCTCAGCCAGGGCCAAAAGGCGGCTCCACCGGCCATCAGAACGGCACCGAGCACGGCATATTTCAGGTCAACGCGCAACCGTTGACTGGCCATGGGATCGGCGTAGCCACCCACTGTCGGCAGCAACACCTGCAACGTCCCCATCGCCGCCAACCCGACAAATCCCAGCAGGTTGAGATGGCGGTGCAGGGCGCGCCAGACCAGCCATTGCCCCGGCCAGATCAGCGTCGCCAGAATGGCCAACAATCCCAGCATCAGGCAGACCAGTGCCGCCTGATACCAACGCAATCCGGGATGAGGTGATCCCAGGGCACCCGCAGCGCGGCGGGCAATCCACCACAGTGCCCCGGCCACCGTCAGCCCGGCCAGGGGAGCCGCCACCCCCACCAGCCACCATGCCTGCCAGACCGCCACCCATCCCAGGCCACCCGCCACCATGGCCAGCCAGGGCAGCCCCTGGACCCACCCAGGAATCGGCCCACTCCGGGTCAGAACGGGGGTGAAATAGATCATGGTGGCCAGGATCAGG
This sequence comes from uncultured Magnetococcales bacterium, assembly GCA_903913345.1. GTDB lineage: Bacteria > Pseudomonadota > Magnetococcia > Magnetococcales > Magnetaquicoccaceae > Magnetaquicoccus. The sequence continues at coordinate 762 of CAIWLA010000066.1, forward strand.
GGGAAAAGCCCCACGGCCAGCATCAGATGGGCCAGAGCCGCCATCGGCCAAGGGCCATACCAGCCGCCGATACCCAGAAAGGCCAGGAGGGCTGTGATACCAAACCGGGCAGGAGAGGCCGTTTGCGGGTCTTTTTTCAATGGTCATTCGGATAAAAAAGGGTTAGTATCCCGCACATGAGCGATAGACTGCAAAAGGATTCCGATCCCGCACATGAACGATAGACCAAAAAATGGTGGCTACGCCCCTATCGGGACCATTATTCAGCACGTTGCTGGCCGTTTGCTGGAGCAACCCCGCAGCAAGGCGCAAAAGCTGTACCGGGAATGGCGTCAGGCGGTTGGCGAGCAGGTGGCGCAGCACTCCGAACCGGCCCGACTCGCCGGTGGCATCTTGACCGTGCGGGTGGACTCGCCCGTTTGGAACAGTCAGTTGCACCATCTCAAGGAAGAGTTGCTGGAAAAGATACAGCACCGTCTGCCACCCGGAACAGTCCGGGAGATCCGTTTCCGGCAGGAGTCCCTGCACCTGTTGCCCGATTGGCTCACCCCCAAGCCCCCGCCGCCTCCCTTTCCCGAACCGTGTACCGAAGACGAACGGCGGGCGACCGAACGAGTCGCCGAGGTCAGCGACCCGGAACTGCGAGAGGCATTGTACCGCCTTGTTTTGACACATATGACCCGCATGCGCAACGAGGAAAATCCGGGCTGAGCCTCCTTTTCGCACGGGACCGGGTCTCGGCACCGATGAAATCGGCCTTGACACGAGGGGCCTCCACCCGTCACCTGCCCGTCGTCAACTTTCGTTCCAGAACATCCACCGTCCATTTGCCTAGCTCACTCTCATCGCGACAGAGGGTCTTGGCCTCCAGGATGGAACGACCGATCATTTTGCCCAGGGGGGGCGGGTTGTACAGCAATTTTTTGATGGCAAACGGATTGTAGGAAAGGGGATTATAATCCTGATGGAAATATCCCTCCTCGATCAAACTTTTCTCCAGCTTGGTCCCCGACTGGATCGCCAGGAAAAACAACCAGATATTCACATTATCCTTTCCGATAATGTCGTAGATCCGACGGCAGGTGTCGGCGGTCTCCAGCAAAGTTTCGGGGGTCTCACCCGGCGAGTTCAATGGCAGATAGAGCTTGACCATCTGGTTGGAAAAACCGGCTGCCTTGATCGCCCGAAAGGCATCCAACTGATCCTCAATGGTATAATGAAGTTGCAGCCGGTCTATGATTTTCTGGGATCCCGTAAAGGAAAGATCGAAACTGCTGATCCCGGAGTCCAGCATCTTTTTTGCCAACGGTTGCTTGATGTTTTCAATGCGGAGAAAACCGGTCCACGAAATGCCCAGTTTTTCGGCAATGATGCGGTCCAACAGCTCCTCAACCAGCGGCAAGGCACTGACATGGGAGATGAATTGGGAGTCGGCAAAAAAGTAGTCCTTGAAGCCAAACCGTCGAACCAGGGTGGTCAAATCCTGCATGACCACCTCCGGTCGCCGATAGCGCACATGTTGCCCTTCGATCACATTGTAGAGGCAGAAGGTGCAGTTGTAGGGGCATCCCCGCTTGGTTTGAATGCCAATCTGTTCCCCACCAAATTGACGAATCCCTGGAAATATCTCCTCTATGTAGGAAAAATCCACCGGAGTGCAGGCGTTTAGGTCGAAAAAGGTACAACCGGTGTGTCTGACCACTTTGCCCTCTTCCCGATAGATGACCGATTCATCCTCCAACGACTTGCCCTCTATCACCTTCAACATGGCCGTCTCCCCTTCACCGACGACCCCGATGGTCCCTGGCGGCAACTCACGAATGAGCTGCTCAGGAAAACAACTGAAAGCCGTTCCGCCCACCACAACCTTGGAACCGGGACTGAGTTTGTGGGCCAAGGCGATATACGACTTGTTTTTGTAGATTTGATAAACGAAATCAAAAATCAACAGACTGGCAAAATAGACAGAGGATAACTTGTCCATTATTTTGTTCGAGGTGTCAAACTTGATGACGGCCTCCATGGCGGGTGTGCCATCATGGGGACTGAAAGTCTGGATATTCCTCCAAGAAAAGGCAATGACATCAGGACGATACTGTTGGATGGCCTCTTTCAGATAGGCCCCTCGTTGGTGCGGCGGTATCAATGACAACTCGATGATCCGCTGTTTGACCTCTGGCTTGTTTTTGTGAACATAATCGGCAATGGCTATCAATCCCCCCGGATAGATTTTCAAGCACGGCAGCCTGACATACAATACTGACTTCATTTAACATAACTCCGGAAGTATGGTGGTGACGCTTTTTTAAAACAACCTTTACTGAATCGGAAACCACTCTCTGAGTCTTTTCACAATGGCTCCAAAACTCGCGCTTTGCTGCCACTGGATCAGACTGGCGATAGAGGCTATTTTTTCAAAATCATCGGGTCTTGGTCCGTGTTGCCTCTTTTTGTGTACAAGATGCCCAAACCTCTCTTTCGGCCCTGCCCGACCGGCCTGACCAAGATCCCTGTCGGTTTTTTTGACAAATTCATCCACCCAGATGTTCATTTCCTGCTCGGAGATATCCAGATGTTTCCGCACGGATTCCGGGTTGTGCCATAGCCACTCCTCCAACTCTGGCACCACAGCGATGGCCAGATGATTGTCTTTCCAGGTCAGATGATCCAGTTGGGTCGCCATGGAATCCTGAACAGTATGGTGGCTCTCCCTCTCTTTTCCAGAACCCTGATGGTCCCAGAGCAATAACACGCGATGGAACAGACCTTTCTTGAACCGGACCAACGCCGGTCCAGTATGAATCATGCCCGGATCGCGCCCGGTATGGCGATCCACCTCACAGGAAATTTCCCGGATCCCGATCGCGTGAAACCGTCTCAGAACCTGTCTCATGACAGCCTCTGCATCGGCATCTGCCGTCAACACGAACAAATCTTTCATCCCAGGATTCCGGCTGAAAAAATGGTGGCCAGGTCGGGATCGGTACCATCCCACTGTTTGAGAACTGGATGTTGAGGTCCGGGTACGATACGGCTGCCATCCTGGGTTGAAGAAAAACAGAGCAGCTTTTCTATGCCAACCTGCTGGACCACCAAAGGGGAATGGGTGGCCACCAGAACCTGCGCGTTGGGAATTGTTTCGAGGGCACGGAGAATGATTTCAAGGGCTTTGGGATGGACGCCGTTTTCCGGTTCCTCGACCATGTAAATGCCGGGTTGTGCGGGTAAAAAGGCAGGCAGGGTAAGGGCCAACATGCGCAGAGTGCCATCACTGGTCAACCAGAAAGGGCATTCTAAACCGTTATCGTACTGAAGGAAAAGAGATTCTGCATTATCCCCACCACGTCTGTCCCAACCGATCTCTTGCAACGATGGCAAGGCATAGCGCAGGTGATTGACCCATAGTGTCATGGCATCACTCTGCTTGAATATCTCGTTCTGACCCAACCCGGTATTGTTTTGTCCCCGCAGACGCCCCACCACCCGCGCCAAGTTGCTCCCATCCAGTTCCAACTCGGTTCCTCGCGTAGCAGGACACGGCAAACGCATGGCCGGGCTGTTCAGTTGAATATAACGAATCCCCTGCATCAGAAAATGTTTTATGGCATTGGCCGTTGGGTAACGTTCGTCATCTGGAGGAGTCAGCGATAAGGTGGATCTCTCCATCCCAAAAGTATAAGAGTCCTGATGGGTACTGTTTTCCCGCCGGTAGTGGTCCGTCCCATTGCTGGTTTTCCAAAGCAAGCGTTTTATCTTTAAATTCCCTTTAAATACAAATGGCTCGCCCGGCAGTTGTCCGCTTTTCGGGTATTGATGCAAGGATTCGTCACGCAGACAAATACCCAGGCGGTCATCCTTGCCGACAGACATTTTGTATTGAATAAGGTTTTCTTTTTGTGACTCAATCAACGATGCGCCATCAAACCAGAGTTCGATTTGAATATCACCACCATGGCGCATAAAGGTCAGGTCATCGAAGTCAGGGATGGCCCTTTTTTCAACAGCTTTTAATGGTCCCATATCCAGACAATCCCGCACAAAGTGCAGTGCGTCCAGAAAGGTCGATTTGCCGCTGGCATTGGCTCCAACCAGGACATGAAAACCGCCCAGAGGGAGATGGATCACCTCCCGGATGGATTTAAAATTTCGAATGGTAATACCAGTGATCAAGATTGTTCCTCCATCCCGACCATCGCCGGATCAACACCGGACAGACGCCCCTCTCCCCGCAACTGCCCACACGCCGCCCCAATATCCCCACCCCGACTGTCCCGGATCACCGTCACCAGTCCGGCGTTGCACATCACCGCCTGAAACCGCAAGGTGGTCTCCCGCGAGGATGGCTCAAAGGGCGAACCGGGCCAGGGGTTGAAGGCGATCAGATTGACCTTGGAGGGAATATCGCCCAAAAAATCAACCAGCTCACGGGCATCCTGCGTGGAATCGTTGATCTCTTTCAGCAGGAGATATTCCCAGGTGATGCACCGCCCATGCTTGAGCGGAAAGGCCAGAATGGCCTCACGCAGGGCACTCAGGTTGTGCTTACGGTTGAGGGGAATGAGTTGATCACGCACCGCATCCCGAACACTGTGCAACGAAATGGCCATATTGATCCCCAAATCCCATCCCACCTGCACCAGTCGAGGCACCACCCCGGCCGTTGACAGGGTGATCTTGCGCGTGCCAATCGCCAACCCCGTACCATTCAGGATGATACGGACCGCCTTGACCACCGCATCATAATTATATAACGGCTCACCCATCCCCATCAGGACCACATTGGTCAATTTTTGCCCACGCCGCGCCAATTCCGACCGCACAAAAGTCACCTGCTCGACCATCTCGGCCGCCTCCAGATTGCGCGACAGGGACTGGGTGCCCGTATAGCAAAAGGTGCAGGAGAGGGAACAACCCACCTGGGAAGAGATGCACACCGTTCCCCGATCGGTATCGGGAATATAAACCGTCTCTATCCGGGCACCATCCACCAATCCCAACAACCATTTTTCGGTGCCATCCGCAGAAACCTGATGGGCCAACACCTCAGGGGCCAGAGGGGGGGAGAGGGCCAGCAGACGACTGCGCAACGCCGCAGGCAAATCGGTCATCTCCGCGACACTCCGCGCCAGCTTGATGTACAACCAGGACCAGATTTGCTTGGCACGGAACGGACGCTCCCCCCACTCTGCCATCAGGGTGTTCAGCTCCTCCCAGGTCAAACCGGTCAAACGCAAAACGGTCATTGTTCACCACAGTCTATGTGGGTGTCCAGGGGGAATTCCCCCCTGACACCCACCTTTGTTTGCCACGGCCTATGGCCGTGTGTGGATATCCATTCCACCAAAGAGAAAGGCGATCGTTCGTCAGAAACAGCCGTCAGGTCACTGAAAGAGACCACCAGAAATTTCAGAACGTGCGCAACCCCTGCGGTGCAGGAGCACCGCGCAGAAGACCTTCAGTGGACAGATCTTCATCCAGTTCTTCCCAATGGATACCATATCCGCCCCCACAAATTTCCCACCGCGACCGTTGCGCGGGCGTCGCTCTCTCCAGGATCGGGAACCACGCCAGTGGAGTCGAAATCATCCTCCCGTCCATCAGACTGACGCAGAGGGTATCTCCCGTCAAGTCAACGGCCTTGACTCGCTCATCTGCCCTTAAGGCCAAAATACCCACTCCATGCCTCCAGAAATTGGGGTTGAAGCCTCTCCAACAACGCTCGCACCTCGGCCAGATCTTTCGCAGAGTATCCCACATTCCAGGCCAATTGCAGCGGCGAAATCCAGAATTTCGCCGAATTTTCGTTCTTGTCTACAGGAACATGGGCTGGTTCGTTCGGTTCGTGGCTATAAAAATAGCATCGAAACCCCAACTCTCTCAATATGGTTGGCATGCGTCAAACTCGAACAGGATGCCCTTCGGGCAAAAAAACAACGGCAGCAAGAAGAGCATGGGGGATCTGCCCCACCACCCCGCCGGGGAGCGACACTCCCCGGACCCTCGCCATGATTTGCCACAGCCTTTGGCCGTGTGTGGATATCCATTCCACCAAAGAAAAAGGCGATCTCCTGTGCCGCCGTCTCCGGGGCATCCGAACCATGCACCGCATTGGCCTCAATGCTGGTGGCAAAATCGGCCCGAATGGTCCCCGGCGCGGCATTGGCCGGATTGGTGGCCCCCATGATCTCCCGATGCCGGGCAATGGCCCCCTCCCCCTCCAAAACCTGCACCACAATAGGCCCCGAACTCATGTAGGTCACCAGGTCGGCATAGAACGGCCGCCCCCGATGCACGGCATAAAAGGCTCCCGCCTGCAGGGCAGACAGATGCAACATCCTGCTCGCCACAATGCGCAACCCGGCCGATTCAAAACGGGTATAAATGTGACCAATGACGTTCTTGGCAACGGCATCGGGCTTGATGATGGAAAGGGTCCGTTCGTAAGCCATCTACTTGCTCCTTCGCTGTGGATAAACCTGTGGATAAAAGTGGAACAAAACCTGAAAAACATTGTACAACACATTGACTATAAAAAACAATTCACCAAAACTCGCCGCTTTCCCATCCTGTGGCTAACTGTAAATAACTTGATCTCTGTCGCGCCACCCTATATATTCCCAGCCGGGGTGGTCGTCCTCTTGATTCCCCCCCCCCCTCATTCGTCAGCGCATTTTTTTGGGAGAGAGAACCCTGCTATGCACATCCCTTTGCCGTATAAAACAGGCGGGTTTGCCGTTCTTTTGTGCCTGTCCGCCGCCATGACCTACCCAACCACAGCACGGGCCGCCGTGTGGTATCTGGGGGAATTTTCCGCCGACATCGTCATCACCGACCCGCAGACCCCGGACAACAAGGCACGGGGCACCTTTTATGTGGGCAAAGACCGCTTCCGGGCCGAAGGAACCCATCAGGGCAAACAAAAGGCCCTGATCGTGCACCCACAAGAGCACAAGGTCTGGATGCTCTTTCCAGAAGAGAAGAGCTACTATGCCGGACCCGGTGGTGCCCCGGTCCCCCCCAAGCCGGACATCGACCGGTTGCCGGGTGATGCCGACGGCCCATGCAAACAGGATAGATCCATTACCTGCGCACGGCTAGGGACAGAAACGCTCAACGGCATCGAAACGGAAAAATGGGAGATCAAGATCATCCCACCCACCCCACCCACGGGACAGTCAACCGGGACATCCTCCCCAGACCAGTCGGTACAAAAGGTGACGGTATGGGCCGATCCCGCCCGACACATTGTCATCCGGCAACAGCCCGAAGCCGGTCCCACCACGGAACGGGTTCTGGCGGCCACGGAAAAAATCGCCGACCGCTCCACGGAAAAATGGGCCATTTCACAAAGCTATCAGGGAACCACCCACCAGTTTTTCCGTTGGGTGGACAGCAAACTGCGCGTACCCGTCCGGGAAGAGGAAGAGGGCAAAGTGGTGATGGAACTGGTCCATATTCAGGAAGGACACCAGGCGGATACACTGTTTGAAATTCCTAAAGATTACAAGGAAATACAACGTCCCGATCCCCCGGTGGAGAGGGGACAGGAGCCGCCGAAAGCGGGTGATGTGCCACCACCGGCTCCGGCACAACCCGGCAAATTGCAGTATCACTGATCCCTTTGACCGGGATCCTCTGTGAACTGCAACGGGAGGCTTTGCCCCCGACCCCACCCGAGGCCTTGCCCCTGGACCCCACCAGGGGGATAATCCCCCTGGACCCCTGATCGTTGAAAATGATTTGGGAAAACAGGGGGGGAACGGGTAGAGGCGGTTGGCAGAACGGTTCACCGAAAAAATAATGCCACAGTCAGTGTTTAGGAGTCGTGTATGGCAGGACATAGCAAGTGGGCCAATATTAAAATCCGCAAAGGGGCACAAGATGCCAAACGCGGGAAAATATTTACCAAATTGATCCGTGAAATCACCACCGCCGCCCGTCTGGGAGGCGGTGATCTGGCCGCCAATGCCCGTTTGCGCGGTGCGGTGCTCGCCGCCCGGATGCAAAACATGCCCAAAGACACCACGGAACGGGCCATCAAACGGGGGGCCGGCGGCCTCGATGGGGCCAACTATGAGGAGGCCCGCTACGAGGGATATGGACCAGGGGGGGTGGCGGTGATTGTGCAAACATTGACCGACAATTATAATCGCACCGTCGCCGATGTGCGCCATGCCTTCACCAAATATGCCGGCAACCTGGGCACGGCGGGCTGCGTCTCCTATCTGTTTGACAGCAAAGGAGCACTGGTCTTTGAAGGCTGCAACGAGGATGCCCTGATCGAGGCCGCTCTGGAGGCGGGTGCCGAAGATGTGGTGGCGGACGGAACCACCTTTGAGGTCATCACGGCCCCGGACCAGCTCCACGCGATACAAGAAACCTTGGCCCAGGCGGGCTTCAACCCCATGCAGGCCGAATTGATCATGCGACCACAAAACAGCGTCACCCTGGACGAAAAACAGGCCAGCTCCATGCTGAAACTGATGGATATGCTGGAAGACAATGACGATGTGCAAAAGGTTTATGCCAATTTTGACATTCCCGACGAAATCCTGGAACGCCTGGCCAACGGTTAGGGCGGGGAGATGCGCGTCATGGGGATCGATCCCGGCACCACCACCACCGGCTGGGGCATTGTGGAATCCAACGGCACCACTCTGCGCCATGTGGCCAGTGGCTGTATTCGTACCCAGACCGGAGAGTCCCTCCCCTCCCGGTTGGGGAAGATTTTTGCGGAACTGACCCGGATCATTATCGAATATCAGCCACAAGAGGCCATCGTCGAAGAGATATTTGTCTCCCACAACGTGCAGAGTGCCCTGAAGCTGGGCCATGCCCGTGGCGTTGCCATCGCGGCGGCCCACCAGCGGGGATTGCCGATTCACGAATATACCGCCTTGCAGGTCAAAAAGGCGGTGGTGGGTTATGGTCACGCCGAAAAAGGGCAAATGCAGGAGATGGTCCGAATTTTGCTGTGCATGGCCAAGAGTGCCCCCCAGGATGCGGCGGATGCCTTGGGGGTGGCCATCTGTCACCTGAACCATCTGCCCGCCCAACGGCTGCGGACGATCGATCCATCCCGTGTGGAGAAACACCCATGATTGCCCTGTTGCGCGGTATCCTGGCAGAGAAGCATCCAGACCATGTGATACTGGACGTGGGAGGGGTGGGTTATCGGGTTTTTATCACCCTCTTCACCTACGAAAAACTCCCCAACCTGGGCGAAGAGGTGCGCATCCTCACCCTGACTTATGTGCGCGAGGATGCCCTGCATCTGTACGGATTTTCTTCTCCAGAAGAGAAGATGCTGTTTGTTTTACTGAATAATGTCACTGGGATAGGCACACGTCTGGCCATTTCCGCGCTCTCCACGCTGGGCACCTCCACCCTGGCAACGGCCATCATGACGGACGATCTGAATACCCTCTGTCTGATTCCCGGTGTGGGGCGAAAAACGGCGCAACGGTTGGTGATCGAATTGAAAGATCGTCTCCCCGCCGGCCTCCCGGTGGCCCCGGTCGGCGGAACAGGCCAGGGGGAGAGCGGGGGGAGTGGGACAGAGGCCGCCGCACTCCAGCCCCCCTCCCGAACCTTGTTGCGCGAGGAGTTGACCTCGGCCCTGATGAATCTGGGGTACAAACGACCGGAGGTGGAACGGGTGTTGGGTCAACTGCTCTCCGGGTCACGGATTGCGACGGTTGGTGAGGGGTTGCGGGCTGCCCTCAGGGCGTTGGCCCGTCCGGTGACGGAATGAACCCAGACGATGCAGACCAACGTCTATTGTCTTCCGCCCCGGCGTCGACCGAAGGCCCGGCGGATCCGGCCCTGCGACCCCGACAACTGACCGAGTTTATTGGCCAGAGCAAATTGAAAACCAATCTGATGGTCTTTTTGCAGGCGGCCAAAAACCGGGGGGACGCCATGGACCATCTGTTGCTGTACGGACCACCCGGATTGGGAAAGACCACCCTGGCCCGCATTATTGCCCTGGAATTGGGGGTCGGTCTGCGTACCACCTCTGGACCCATCATTGAAAAGGCCGGGGATCTGGCGGCACTGCTCACCAATCTGGAACGGGGAGATGTGTTGTTTGTCGATGAAATCCACCGCCTCAGCCCCTCGGTGGAGGAAATTTTGTATCCAGCCATGGAGGATTATCAACTGGATATTCTGATTGGCGAAGGACCATCGGCCCGATCGATCAAGATTGACCTGCCCCCGTTCACCCTGGTGGGGGCCACCACGCGGATCGGCATGTTGACCAACCCGTTGCGGGATCGGTTCGGCATTCTGGCCCACATGGAATTTTATCAACCGGAAGAGTTGGCGGCCATTCTCCGCCGTTCGGCCCGTCTATTGCACGTCACCCTGGATGATTCGGGTGCCCAGGAGATTGCCCGCCGCGCCCGTGGAACGCCGCGCATTGCCAACCGCCTGCTCAAACGGGTACGGGATTTTGCGGAAATCATGGGCCGAGGCTGCGTGGACCAGGAGATGGCCAGCCATGCCCTGGATCTCCTGGAGGTGGATCACCGGGGGCTGGACGGCATGGATCGCTTTTTTCTGTGTACCATCATGGATAAATTTGCGGGTGGACCCGTGGGACTGGATACCCTCTCGGCGGCCATCAGCGAGACCCGTGACACCATCGAGGATGTGGTGGAACCCTACTTGTTGCAAGAAGGATTTTTGGATCGCACCCCGCGCGGTCGCCGGGCGACACCACTGGCCTATCACCATCTGGGCCGGGAATCGGCACTGTCCAGCCGGCAAGAGTGGTTATCGTGACGAAAGATGCTTTCTTTTGGCCCATTCGGGTTTATTATGAAGAGACAGACGCGGGCGGTGTGGTCTACCACAGCCGCTACCTGCACTTCATGGAGCGGGCCAGGACCGAATGGTTGCGTCAGTGGGGGTTCAGCCAGGAGCGGCTTGGCCGGGAACGGGGTCTGCTGTTCGCCGTCATGAAAATGGAGATCCAGTTTTTGGCTCCGGCACGGTTGGATGACACCTTGACCGTCTCGGTGATATTGCAGGAACAAAGGCTGGCCAGTTTGACCCTGCAGCAGGCGGTGTACCGTGATCAGGACCAACGACAACTGATTCAGGCCGTGGTACGCATCGTCGCGCTGGACAACCGGTTCAAGCCAACCCGTCTGCCGGACGATCTGTTGCACGCCTTGCGTGACCCGGAACGCCGCACCAGTCGCCCGTGAACCA
>CAIWLA010000067.1 GCA_903913345.1 uncultured Magnetococcales bacterium
CGGGCCTGGGCACGCTTGCGGTCCAAGGCCCAAAAATTGCGGACATACCGCTTGGTGTGGGTGGTGACCGGCTCGGAAAAATCGCTGGACGGGGGCGAGATCGCGCCAATAATGGTCACTGAACCCTCTCGGCCCGACAGGGTGTGCACCCGTGCCGCCCGTTCGTAAAAATCGGCCAGCCGGGTGCTGAGATAGGCCGGATAACCCCCTTCCCCCGGCAATTCACCCAGCCGTCCCGACACCTCCCGCAACGCCTCCGCCCAGCGGCTGGTGGAGTCGGCCATCACGGCGACGTGCAGCCCCTGATCCCGGAAATATTCGGCCACCGTGACCCCGGTATAAATGCTGGCCTCACGAGCCGCCACCGGCATGTTGGAGGTGTTGGCAATGACCACCATCCGTTCCATCAGGGGGCGACCGGTGCGGGGATCCTCCAGGCGGGGAAATTCGTCCAACACTCCGGCCATCTCGTTGCCCCGTTCGCCACATCCCAGATAGAGGATGACATCGGCATTGCACCATTTGGCAATGGTCTCCAGCAGCACCGTCTTGCCGGTGCCAAACCCGCCGGGCACGGTCGCCTTGCTACCCAGGGCCACGGGAAAGAGGCAATCCAGGATGCGCTGTCCGGTCAACAAAGGGGGGCCGGTGACCAGACGTTCCGTCACCGGCCGCGGCACCCGGACCGGCCAGGTATGGCTCATGGCCACCGCCTGTTCCCGACCCGTCTCATCCCGCAGGGTGCAAACCGTGGCGGTCTCGGTATAGGATCCCGCCGGGGCCACGTCGATCACCTCGCCGTGCATCGTCGGCGGAATCAGACACGGTTGCCCAACGGGGGCATGGGCATCGGGTGGGGCGGAGGGGGGGGGAGAGGGCACTACCGCGAACGGATCCCCCCCTTTCAGCCGATCCCCTTTTTTGACCAGGGGCTGAAAGGGAAAGAGGGCAGTGGCCGTTACCGCTTGACCGGGCGTGAGAAAATTCCGCTCTTCACCACCAGCCAAAGGGCGCAGCAGGCCATCAAAGATATGGCCCAGCAAACCCGGTCCCAGGCGCACGGAGAGGGAGACACCCTGTCCCCGCAGGGGATCCCCCGGACGCAGCCCGGTGGTATCCTCGAAAACCTGCACGGTCAGCTCTTGACCTTCGCCGTCCGCGCGGGTCTTGAGGCGCACCACCTCGCCCAGCAACCCCTTTTGGCCCACCCAGACCGCCTCATGGATATGAAAGGTGTCAAAACTGACCGCCCGCAACACCGGGCCACTGATCCAGCAGAGGATGGCTTCGCTCATGGATATGCCTCATCTTTTTCCAGTTGGGCCAACAGTCGGGCCGAGAGTTCCCGCCGGTTGGCCATCATGCCTTGCAGGCTCCCATCCAGCCATGCCCCCCGGCAACCGATGCGCAGGCCAGCGGTGAGGTGCTCATCGGGGTGAAAGGCGACCGCTGCGGATGATGCACCCCATTCTGCCGGGTTCCAGGCGGGGGGATGGTGTACGCTCCAGTCGCCGGGTGCCAAGGTCTGCTCGGCCCGCTGCCTCAGAGTGGCCAGCCAGAGGGCGCGCTGTCCGGCATCGGCCCACCGTTGGGTCAGTTGTGCCAGCAACAGGGTCCACCCCTGTTCCAGCATGGCCTGGGTCTGGTGCAGACGGTGCTGGCGTACTTCGGTGGCCTGTCGCGCCCGGAGGGTGGCCTCGGTCTCGGCCAGGCGGCCCTCTTCGGCCTCTGTCACCAGGGCTTCACGCCGTTTGGCCTCGGCCTCGGCCAGGGCAATGATGTCATCGGCCTCCAGGCGGGCGGTCTCCAGAATCTGCTGGCAGGCCTCCTGCTGATGTCGGGTGATCCGTTGAACCAGCAACCGCAGCGGTTCGCTTTGATCGTCATTCATGAACCGACTCCCAGTTGTCTGCGCACGCCGTCCGCCAGATCCGGCATGGCCACCCGTTCCTGTACATCGGGGACGACCAGCACCAGGGGCGAGGCCAGGGCAAAGAGCCGCTGTTGCAGCGGGGCGGGCAGGGTTTGTGCCACCGCAGCGGTCAGCAGCACCAGTTGGGTGGGGGGGGCGCAGAGGCGGGTCAGCCACTCGGCCTCCTGGCCGGGGTCGGGAACCCGTGTTTGCACCCCCGCCAGACGCCATCCGGTCGCGCTGATGGCGTCACCGACAAAGAGGATGGCGGACATCAACCCAACCGGTTCAAAATCAGGATGGAGACGATCAGGCCGTAGATGGCGATTCCTTCGGCCAATCCCACCAGGATGAGCATCCGTCCCAGCAGTTCCGGTTTTTCGGTCACAGCACCGATGGCGGCCGCTCCGACGTGGCCGACCGCCAGCCCGGCTCCCAGCGAGGAAAGTCCGGTGGCCAAAGCGGCGGCGATATATCCCAGTTCGCTGCCGCCACCGCCCGCATGGGGGGCTGCGGCGAGGGATTCATTGGCCCAGGCCGCTCCGCCAAAAAACAGCAGGGTGGTGGCCAACAGTCCGGCAAACACGGTCAAGGCGAGGGCAATCTGGATGCGGGGCGACATGATCCACTCCTTATTTTAAAAGCTTTTGTGGGGTCCGGGGGGGATCATCCCCTCCGGTGGGGGTGTGGGGGCTTCAGCACCCACTTGGCCGATACGATGACCAATGGCTTGTTGTTTTTCATCCTCTCTATGCTTGAAACAACCACCCAGGCGGTGGCAACAGGGGCCGGAAGGTCCGTCCTTCCCCCTTCAGAAAGCGCACAAAAAATTCAAACAGGATCAAACGGGTGGTCTGCACGGAGACCACCAGCCCTTCCAGCACGATGATCAGCAGATTGCCCAGCAGCAGGACCAGAAAGGTGGTCAGCGGATGGTGTGTCAGGCCTGCCAGGGTCATGACGGCCTGGGACAAGCCGGCATGGGCCAGGGCGAAGGCTCCGACCCGGGCAAAGGAGAGGGTATTGACCGCCAATTGCATGGAGATCTCCAGCAGATGGCCCACATGTCCCAGGAGGGTCCATCCCCCATCGCCAGCCAGTCGATTGCCCAGGATAAACCAGCCCAGGGCGGCGGCGGCCAGGAACCATCCCATCGGATGCAGCAGCCCCCCCATCACCCCCAGGTATAGTAGCAGAATGGCCGATTGACGCAACCACCAGGATCCCCCTTGGCCACGCCAATAGTGGCTGATGCCGTTCAGGATCAGGCCGGTCACCAGGAGGAGCATCCCCAGGGCGATGGGTATGGCCAGGACGGAGAGGGGGTGTTGGGTGGGATGGAGCCAGAGGGCGGGCAGCCAATCTTCCCGGCAAAACACGCTGCCAAACAGCAACCCGAAGAGGGTGGAGGAGAGTCCTCCGGTGATCAGCAGCCAGGGGACCGCCAACGGTTTCCCCCAGGTTTCGCCCGCCGGCGCGAGGGGAGGGTGGCTCCGTCTGTTGTGTGCCTGGATCTCCGTCTGCGACCACCACGTCAGGCCGATGAGGATGAGCAGCAGCCCCTGGCCGACATCGCCAAACATGTAGCCAAACAGCAGGGGGGCCACCAGGGCGAGGAGGGGGCTGGGGTCCACCTCGTACTGTCCGGGGACGCCCAACAGGCGGGCAAACAGCTCGAACGGTTTGATCCACCAGGGATTGACCAGCAGGGTGGGGGGTTCTCCGGCGGGTGGTGGGGCCGAAAGATCCAACAGGGCGCGCAGATTGGCCTGGTGCAGTCGGCGATTGAGAAGGGCCTCGCTGGCCTGATCGGTCCAGCCGGAGAGATGAACCAGCCAGGGGCCGGGCCGTACCCGTTCGATGGCGGCAAAAAACCATTGCAGTTGAGTCACGGCGCGCAGATGGCGCGGAATGTCATGCCGGCGATAGATCACGGCCAGGGCCTGATGGAGGCGTTGGACCCGGACGGTACTGGTTTCCAGCCGCTCCCGGATCTCCGGGATGACCGTTTCAGCCGCCCCTGGTGACCAGTGGGGGATGGCCAATGGTCGCCCATTGGCGGTGGCCACCTGTTCGGCCAGGAGGCTCATGTCCGCCTGGATGCCGACGGCGATCAAAAAATAGTGGCTCTCGCCGGCGACCGGGCAGAGGAGGGGGGTAATGGCCGATGGCCGGATGGCGAGGGGTTCCGGGAGGACAAACAGGGCGGCCTTCAACCACGTCCCACCCCCATCCCGCAGGATCGCCAGATCCAGGTCGGCGGTGTGGGGGTGGGCACCGAGGTGGTGGGCCAATTCGGCATACAGGGCCAACTCGGTTTGTTGGACTTTGGCCTCGTCCAACCGTTGAATCACCGGTTCCGCCTCGACGCGCCACTTTTCCAACGCCTCCAGGGCCGCAGACAACACCGCCGCCGGACTCTCCTGAACAGGGTTTTTGTTCTCCCGTGGGCGGGCCGGTTCCGGGTGGGTTTCCGGCCAATAGGCGCGATATTGGCGGGCGAGTTCTTGAAACTGGGCCAGATAATCGGCCAGTTCGTCGGAAAGGAGGGTTTGGTTCTCTTCTGCCTGGCTCTCCAGTTCGATCCCCTGTTGGGTGGCCAGCAGGGCCAGGGTTTGAGGCAAATCTTCCCTGGCCACCAACAGGCGGAACCAATGGGCCGGTGTGGGGCGGAACATCAGACGGATC
>CAIWLA010000068.1 GCA_903913345.1 uncultured Magnetococcales bacterium
CTTTACCCATCAGGCGGCCATCAAACAGTTCGGCTCCTCCCCCTTTGTCTTTCCCGTCCGCACCATCGACGAGGTTTTTCATGAGGTGGAGTTGCGCCGGGCGGATTTTGGTGTCACCCCCATCGAAAATTCCACCGAAGGGATGGTCAACCATACCCTGGATCGGCTGGTGGATTCGCCCCTGCGCATCTGGGGGGAGATCTATCTGCCGGTGACCCACAATCTGCTCTCGCGGGAGAACGATCTGGCCGCCGTCCGGGTGGTCTATGGTCAACCCACCGTCATCACCCAGTGTCAGGCCTGGCTGAAAAACCATCTGCCCCAGATTGCCCTCAAGGAGTGTGCCTCCACGGCGGCGGCGGTCTGGGAGGCCCGCCAGGAGGCCGGGGCCGCCGTCATCGCCTGCGAACTGGCCGCCGACCCCTACGAATGGCATATACTGGTCCAGCATATCGAAGACCGGGCCGACAATGAAAACCGCTTTCTGGTCATCGGTCGGGAGATGCCCGCCCGCTCTGGACAGGATAAAACGAGTCTGATGTTTTCCTTCCGGGATCAGCCCGGCTTTTTACATCAGGTTTTGGGCATCTTTGCCCGGCGCGACATCAATCTGACCCGCATCGAATCCAGACCCTCCCTGAAAAAGGCCTGGGATTATCTCTTCTTTCTCGATCTGGAAGGACACCAGGAGGATGCCCCCATTGCCGCCGCCCTGGCAGAATTGGCCGACACCCCCGGCATGGTGGTTAAAATTCTTGGCTCCTATCCCCGCAAGGTGTTATAACGCATCCAGTCGAGGATTTGTCCAGGGCGGTCTGCCCGTTTGAATATGACCGGTTCATCATGGCTTAGAAGGATTCACACCTTGAAAATCCGTTATTTCTCTGACACCGATACCCTGTATATCCAGTTTCGTGACAGCGAGATTGTTCAGTCGCGGGATATAGACGAAGGGACGTTGGTTGAGTTGGATGTCAACGGCCATTTGTGCGCCATGACGGTCGAACATGCGCGAGAACGTGCGGACTGGCCCGCTTTTTCCGTCGAGCAGGTTGCCGCATAACGCCATTCCTTCCTTGCAGGGTTTCAGTATCATGTCATTTTTTATCAAAAAATTGGCCGTTATCGGTGTCGGTTTGATCGGTGGTTCGCTGGCCCGCGCGTTGCGGGAGCAGGATCTGGTGGGCGAGGTGGTGGGGGTCAATCGCAGCCGCACCGCGCTGGAAAAGGCACTGGCCCTGGGGGTCATCGACCAGGGCACCACCGATGCCGCCGAGGCGGTGCGTCAGGCCACCCTGGTCCTGGTGGCCACGCCGGTCCGTTCCATCGCGCCGGTGGTCGCCTACATGGCCCCCTTTCTCGCCCCCGGTGCGGTCGTGACCGATGTGGGCAGCGTCAAGCAGTCGGTGGTCCAGGCCTGCGAGGCGGTCATGCCCGTCTCCACCGGAAAGGGGGAACCCGTCGTCCATTTTGTCGGCGGTCATCCCATCGCCGGTCGGGAACATGTGGGGGTGGAACACTCCTTTGCCTCCCTTTTTGAGGGGAGTCGGACCATCCTGACCCCCACCCCCCGCACGGCGAGCGATGCCCAGGAGTTGGTTCGTCTCGTCTGGGAGGCGGTCGGTTCCCAGGTCGAGATCATGGAGGCGGGCTACCACGACCAGGTTTTGGCCGCCACCAGCCATCTGCCCCATCTGATGGCC
>CAIWLA010000069.1 GCA_903913345.1 uncultured Magnetococcales bacterium
CCCTGGCCAAATCCAGATAAGTGTCGTCAAAACCCATCAACCTGTCGAGCAATTCATTTTTTAAAATAATTTTTTGTATGGAAAGAACCTCTTTGGCTGGTAAAAAAATGGAATTGGCCTCGCGTTTTCCCCCTTTATGTTCCGCCTTCAGGGATCGGATGGTACTCGGTCCAAAACTGTAATTTAAATAGTCGACCGAGTCTGTATTTTCCCCCGTCATTTCCAGAACACAAGAAAGGCGTTCTTTCGCGCCTGTTGCGACCAGATCCCCCAGTTTATCCGGTTGAAACACACCCCGCAGCTTGGTTGACAATAATTCGTTGATCGGAGTATCGTCGTCCCCCCGCCGGAATCCCTCCACGGTTCGGATGGCACTATACATGGCCTTCAGGATGGTGGTCTTGCCCGTGCCATTACGACCAATCACCAGATTGATCGGTCCCAGATTTTCCCAATCGACTGCCGAGATCGGACCATAATTTTTCAGAGCAAAGCGTGTAATCATCACCATACCGTCCTGTTTTCAAATGAATTGGCTGATCTGAGGCCTTCACGCCGAATCCATGACCGCCATACGGCCACCTCCCCTGTTACAATGAACCCTCCGGGGGGAGAGCCGTGGGATGGGGGATGAAGGCGAGCGCGTCCTGCCGGTCCGCCTCGGCCCAGGCGTTGACGGTCTCCCACACCCGCGCACTGTCGATGCGAATGGCTCCCAGTTCCGGTCTGGCATCCATGTGGGTCATGCACCAGGCCACAATCCAGGCGGAAAGGAACTCCGCAGAGGAGTAGGGCAAGCCCGGCATGCTCTCTTCCAGGGTATAATGGTCCAGATAACGGTCGATCAATTCGGCACGAATGATGCGGTCCAACACCCCAAAATCCGCGACAAAACCGGACTGGGGATTGTCGGCGTGGGGCGGTTGAACCAGACCACTGAAGATCAGTTCCAGTCGATAGGAGTGACCATGCAACCGGCAACACTTGCCATCGTGATAGGTCAACCGATGGGCCGCTTCAAATTTGAACAGTCGACAAATTTTCATCTTGAACCACGTCACAGGAGGGGAGGTCCAGGGAGATCACACCCCCTGAACCCCAACCGCATTGGCCCCTCAAAAAGGCATCTTGGAACGGGAAGGTCGCTTTTGCTCCGCCTCTGCTTCTTGACCCTTGACATCCACGGCAGCGGCCAGGCGCATACCCAAATCGGGCCGTTTGCTGGTCACACGCTCAAATCCCCGGTTGGCACAACGCAGGGCCTCCACCGAATCTTTCCAACCTCCGCCCCGAATCACTGCAAAAGGGGTATCCGCCGTATAAAGGGGGTCGGTATTGCTGTGTTGACCATAAGCCGCCTTGTCATAGGTGTCCTGTATCCATTCCCAGACATTGCCACTCATGTCAAACAACCCGAAACGGTTGGGGGCACGGGTGCCGGTCATGTGGGTGGTTTGGCTGCTGTTGGCTTGATACCAACCCATTTGATCCACCTGTCCATAGCCGGGCAAGGGAATCTTCTCGCCCCCATTGCGACATGCATATTCCCATTGGGCCTCGGTGGGCAACTGGACGACAACCTGTCCCCGATGGAGGAGATTGATTTTGTTCATGAACGCCTCCACATCCAGGCGGGAGATCCCCTCCACCGGGAATGCCTCATCCTTTTGTCCAATCATTTCATGATGCAGCTGGGACGGATTGTGCTGCATCACCCGTTGCCATTGCTGCTGTGTCACCTCCCTCTCTCCCAGCCAAAACCCGGACAGGCAGACAGAATGCAGGGGTTCCTCATCGGCATCGCGACCCTCGGCATCCGGGGGTGACCCCATGGTGAAACAACCACCGGGCATCCACAAAAAGGTGATACCACTCAGTGGTTCTTTCCAGGGCTTGCCGGCCTGGACCTCCGCCGCATCAGGCGACGGAGCCGCATCCACATCCAGTTTGTCCCACTCCTGGATGGGAAAGGCCTCGCCCGACCACGGGCAGACAAGGCCGATCAAGAGAAAAACAGGCCATATCCAACGGGCGGTCAGCCAGCGAAAAGGGGAGGCTCCGTGCCGCCAGCCCCTGCCGGAGGCGGGTGCAAAATCATGGGCAAACACCTATCGCTCTCCTTTGGTCTTGGCCAGACGCAGTTTCGAGGGTTGGGAAAGAAAAAGGTCGGTTTCGGGTAAACGTTTCTTGGCGAAGGCAAAGGCCTCGGAGAGATCCACCCAACCGTCCGGTTGACCGCCGCTGGTACCATCGCCCTCTCCCAACATGCCTTTCAAAAGAAAATAGGTCAACCCCCCTTGCCGCCCCGGACCGTGCAAGGTCGCCTTTTGCTGCATGGCCGCCACGACCCAGGCATGATGGCTGTGAAAAAATTCTGGTGTGGGGCCAAGCCCCTGTGCCGTCACCTCGGTCTGGTCGGCCTGGCCGCTTGATCCCTCTGTGCCCCGATCGGCGGCACACTCTTTGGTCCCGTTGAAACAGGTATCCAGGATGACGGCGACCTGCTGGTTGGGCAACGCATCCAGGATCCCCTTCCATTCGGTCAGGGAGAGGGCGGTCTTGGCATTGATCTCTTCCAACCGGATCTCCACGGGCAACAACAGGGCATCATCCAACGTAATCGCGCCCGATTTGGGCGCACCCAGACCGGAAAAATAAAACAGAAGCATGGCTCCGGGATTCAACCGACCTTGACGAACCAGCCATTGCAGATCATCGATCAGCGTTGCCCGATTGGCCTCCTGATCAATACGCAACCGCACATGGTCCATATCATCCTTGAACACCCCCCGCTCGACCAACAGTTGCCGCATGTTCTGGGCATCCCGATCGGCAAAATGGCGCGCCCGTATATGCTGGTAGTGGTTGATGCCCACAATCACCGCAAAGGCATCCTCCCGCTTTTCCCAGGCGGCAATGGGAGGCAAGGTCTTGATGAGGTCATCCAACTGCACGCTCCGGTCATCCACATTGCCCGTTTTTTTCCAGGACTCATGAGGCAAATCGATCGGATAGGGCATCTCGGCCTCTTTGTCCAGATGCGCAGCGAGCAGACGATCCTTGGCTTCAATAAACAGGGTTTCGCGGGGATACTCCTTGATCAGCAGGTTGATGGCCTGCCGAATGGCGGGCAATTGCCCATCGTGCCCACACGGTTTGCCATGCTGCGACTTGAGACATTCGCGAAACGTTCGCCACAGGGTCTCCACCACATATTCGGCGGCCTGATGTTGCCACTGGGTGGCGCGTATGCCAGAAAAACCCGATCGCGTCAGCCAATCATAGGCCTCCAGGTAACGTCCCAGGCGGTACAGGGAAAAGAGCTTGGTATGGGCCAATGCCCAACTCTCCGGGTAGGTCGCCAGGCCATCCGATGCCAACTGCAGGGCCTCCTTGTCCTTTCCCAATTCAAACTTGACCCACGCCAGATTGGTCAACACCTTTTCGCGGTTGGAGGCCTCCTGGGCCGACGGCGCGATGAACAAGGAATCCCACACCAGCTCCGCTTTGTCTGCATGGCCATCCAGATAGCGGGCCAGCCCCAGATTGAAGGCAATGTTCGGATCGGAGGGACACATGTCGGCGGCACCCTGCATGGCCGACAGGCCCTGATCATGCTGGCGTTCAAACAGGGAGATCCCTTTGGCGGCTATCTCTCTGGCAACCACGCAAGGGTTTGAAATCCCTTCTGCCGTACCAGCCTCCAACAGACCGGGCATGGCCAGCACCAGCCAACCACCCAGGGCAGACCAGAGAGACCACCCGGTCAACAATGCGCGCGAGGATCCAGAAGAGAGAGATTTCACGATTGAACCTGTGGAGCCAGTTGCCCGGATTCATAACGCAAGGCCATGCTCTCCATGGAGAGGGGGTGAATATGGGGCGCATGACCGGCCGTGCCGAACTGTTCAAAACGCTCTTTGCAGATGCGATAGGCGGCATCTTCGGCGGGCCGCAAATATTTGCGTGGATCAAAGTTTTTGGAATTCTTGGCCAATTGCTGGCGAATGGCCGCGGTCATGGCCAGACGCAAATCGGTATCAATGTTGATTTTGCGCACCCCATGGCGGATGCCGATACAGATCTCCTCCACCGGAACGCCATAGGTCTCTGGAATGGTGCCGCCAAAGGCGTTAATGATGGCCAGCAAATCCTGTGGTACGGAAGAGGAGCCGTGCATCACCAGATGGGTGTTGGGCAGACGCGCATGGATCTCCTTGATGCGGTCGATGGCGAGTATATCGCCGGTCGGCTTGCGGCTGAACTTGTAGGCCCCATGGGAGGTGCCGATGGCGATGGCCAAGGCGTCCACCTGGGTGGCTTTGACAAACCGGGCGGCCTCTTCCGGGTCGGTGAGCAGCCGTTCCCGCGTCATGGTGCCTTCGGCCCCGTGACCATCCTCTTTGCCGGCCGTGCCACTCTCCAGGGAACCCAGCACCCCCAGTTCCCCCTCCACGGAGACCCCCACGGCATGGGCGATGGCTGCCACCTGGGCCGTGACCCGGACATTATGGTCGTAGTTGGCCGGGGTTTTGCCATCCTCCAGCAACGAGCCATCCATCATGACGCTGGAAAAACCGCTGCGAATGGCCATGACACAGACCGCCGGAGATTGTCCGTGATCCTGGTGCATGACGATGGGAATCTGCGGATAGGCCTCCAAGGCCGCCAGAATCTGATGGCGCAAAAAGGGTTCTCCCGCATAGTCACGGGCACCGGCAGAGGCTTGCAGAATGACCGGACTGCTTGTATCCGCGGCGGCCCGCATGATGGCCCGCACCTGTTCCATGTTGTTCACATTGAAGGCGGGAATGCCGTAATCATTTTCGGCGGCGTGATCCAGCAACTGCCGCATGGACACCAGTGGCATCAAAAATCTCCTTGTTCTCTGTTTTTTGGATTGCCGTGGGCAACCCCCTGGCTGTCGTCATCCACTCTGGGCTTTGCCTGATCCACCTGTCCCAGGATAACCAGGCAAGACCCCCTCGTGAATTTGGACAAAGTGGGTCAGAAAGTCAAGAGGAATCCATAGAAATCCAGGGCAATCGCATTGGAAATTCAGGCCAGCATGGCTGAAAGCGCGGATGTCCCGGCCCGGAATAAAAACGGTGCTTGCGCGACTCCATCAATCACTCAAAGGATTTAAAAATCCCTTATTGTATCGCTCAGCGATTGATTGAGGCACACAGCAACAGCCTGCGCCTGTAGCTGATTTCGCCGAATTCAGTCTTGTGTTCCTGAAATTTCCGTCACGAAAGATCGGCCAGTACGCTCTCCAGTGTTGGGGCGTCCAGGATTCGCAACGTCCACTCCTCCAAGGACGACAAATCAGCCTTGGTGATTTTTTCATTGGCCCATGCGGGCAAGTGGCCAAAACGGCGTTGGAGTTGGCGCGTCAGCATCGCTGCACATTCTTCCTGTCGGCCTTTCTGTTCGCCAATCTGGATGCCTCTCTGCTCCCACTCAGGCTTCCCTTTGGCAATAATATCCTGCGCAAACTGAGACATCATGGTACTTTCCTCCTCTGGATGCACGGCACGGATGATTTCCCGCACGATTGGCTCATCATAACTGCCATACGTTTCGACAATGTACCGCATAATGACGTGAAAGTCTTCACCTGTTTCGGCCAACACTCGGATCAGATATCCCTTCACCTGCAACTGTTTTCCGGGCCGGGTCGCATATTTGGCCACCGCCAACCATGCCCGCAGTTTGGGGTGCTGGGAAAGCCTATGATCCGGCACTTTTCCCAAATCGAAAACCGGAAAGTGAAAGTTTAGCAGAAAGTGACGCCACCCCTCCTCTGCATCTACTATCGCCATGAATTCATTTGGAATCTTCCACTCTGTCTCCCCGTGGTAAAACACGAATGGGACGATACATGGCAGCAATTTCCATTCCGGGTTTTCCCGTACCCACTGATTCCACACTTCCGCCTTGTATCTCAACAATTGGAAACTGACAAACCTGTCTGGATGGCTCTTGTGGTCGATCAGAATATAGAGCAGTGCCACGCGCCCATGGATGGTGCGCATACGGAAAAGACGGTCCGTCAGGTGACCACGCAGTTCCTCATCGACGAAAGATCCCTCCACCAACTCCGGTGGTTCCGGTCCCAGGAGTTCGGCGATCTCCTTCGGCAGACGTTCGCGCAGGAGAGCACCTGCCTTCTCCGGGTCGGAAAGCAGCCATTTCAGGAATCGGTCGTGGGGCTGGGTGATCTCGCTCATGGGGCGAGCATATCAGGTCCGTTTGCACAAGTCACCAAATCCTGCAAACGGGAAATGATCGGTCCGTGCACCGCCAATGCCCTCCTGTCATTTGGTATTGTGTTCAAAAAATCTAATGCTTTCGATGGGATGACGGAAACGACGTATTCCGAAATGGGCGTGGTTTAATAGGGTCGTTCACTTTCAGTTGACCCGTCCGTCAGTGTCCAGATGACGTTACCTGGCGGATCGTAGTTGCAAACCCAAATTTGCCCATCATCAGGGCAAGAGGCGGCAGCGCAACCCACCTTCTTTGTGCTGTGCCACATCACTTGGGTGTAATGACCACATTCCTTGCCGGAAGCACACTGATTGGAGGAGAGCGAGTAATCGTGTTGCTCATCAAGCCACTTGCCCACAACTTTGACGGGCGGTGTGTTCTCAAGTTGCCGCTCAATTTCCTTGCCGCTCCGGCTTTCGATAATGATCAAGGGTCCTTTCCAGTAAATATTTTCACCCAAACGCCGCTTCTTTTGTCCCAGTTCACTGCGATGGTGCATCTGGCATCCATGTCCAGCCAGATAAAGTGCCCATTCCTGGGCGTATTCAGCCAAATCGTCCGACCAGACAAGAGGAGACACATTCACGGAACGACGTGCAGAATTATGGCTCTCAAGCAATTCTCCAGTCTTTTCAGTAGACAAAGAGATCAGGCGCGAGGAACCTCCTTCAGGAAAGATTCCCGTCTTTTCCGAGGACGAGGGCGTGGACGTGGGCCGTGTCACGTTTCCAGTGGTGGAACAGCCAGCCAAACAAGAGGAGAAAAGAAGGGCAGAAAATACAGCAATACAACCATTTTTTAATCGACCGGTACGGAATATACATTGCGGGCGGCATGTCATGTCAATACTCCATCCCAAAACGTGTGCGATGAAACGAAAACAGGTTCCAATGCCTGACCATCCACTAAAAAAACGGGGCCAACCGCCGATGCTCGATCATCAGACAGCGATCCTGCAAGGCCGTCAATCCCCCATTCCGGGCCAGGGCCAAGGCCGCATCGTTGATGATGCCGCTTTGCAACCAGAACAACCGCCCACTGCCCGCACGACTGGCCATCACCTGCACCGCCGAGGCGGCAACGGGTGGCGTCTCTTCGGACTGACGAAACACATCAACAATATCAATCGTTATCTCCTGGGGAATGGCCTCCAGAGAGGCAAAACACGGCTCTCCCAGAATGGTCCCCAGCCCAGGCCGAACCGGAATGATCCGATATCCCACCTGCTGCAAATAGGCGGCCACTCGATAGGAGGGACGATCCGGTTTGGGGGACAATCCCACCACAGCGATGGTCCGCGCCTGTCGCAACAGGGGAAGCAGTTGGGCATCCGATACTCCAGAGGAGGCAGGGTCGAGCAGGGTCATGGTTTGAATCCTCGTCAAGACGGTGAAAACAGAACGATCAATAACAGGCGGCCCGGCCACTTTCCGTGTCATACAAGGTCCAAAAAATGCGGTCCTCGCCCGCCGGGGTGTGTACCAGGCTGAAACGACAGGAGACACACAGACCATCGCCCGCCCCCGTGCGCAGGGGCAGGCCAATCCGGTCGATGGTGCCACAATTGTGCAACAGAATGCCAATGGCCCCCCAGATGTCGGGATCCACAGCCAGATCATGGACGGAACGCCCAACCCAGACGGCGGACTCCAGGGACAAGGCACGGGCACCCTTTTCGTTCAAAGCCAGAATACGGTGATCCCCATCCGGCTCAAACCAGATGGCCGGCTCGTTGATGTCTTCCGGGTTCAGCACCGCTTTGTGCGACCGGGCGGAATCGACCACCTGCTTCAGCAGGTCGGTCTGGGTCAACAGACCCAGCAATTGGCCATCTGGTCCAGACCCCTCACGCCGGGTCACCACGGGAATACGTCGGTGACCACTCTGCACAAACAGGTCGAGGGCAAACAACAGATTGCGTTCCGGCTCAATGGTCACCGGTTGGGAGATCGGGATCTGGTCGATCAATGCCTGCTCATGCCAGGCGGGGCCGACCCGAAAACGCAACATATCCCCCTCGGTCAACACCCCCAAAAAGTGTTCACCCTCCTGCACCAGGACGCACCCCCGATGCCACACCACCATCTGCCGTGCCACCTCCCGATAGGAGAGGTGGGCATCCACCACCGGCAAATTGGGCAACATGATGTCGGATACCCGATAGTGGGCCATCAATTCAGAGCGCGGCAGAGAGCGCAAAATCTGCTTTTCCGTAATCCCCCCGGAGAGCATGTTTTCATCATTCAGGACGGGAAAGCGGCGAAAACGGCGGTTATTGTAAATATGGAGCAAAGACTGGCACGGGGTGTTTTCGCGCACCGTCTGGGGTGTGGAGAGGGGAAAATCGCGGATGCACGCCTGGGCAATGTCATGCCCGGCCACCACCCAGCGCAACAGATCAAACTCGGTCATCAGGCCGACCGGGACCATATGGTCCAACACGACCGCAAAGCCGAAGGTCTGCCGTATCACCCGGCGAATCGCCTCCAGGAGGGTGGTAGAGGGGGAAAGCGTGATAACATCGGGAAACATGCAATCACGAACAATGGTCATTTGTCCTCCGATCGTTTTCAGGTGCTGGTTATCGATACTGTAAAAATTTTCTGTCAAACAGTGGATTCCTGCGCAGAATGCTTTATTATGCGGGATCGGTTGGCCATTTGTCCTGGTTTTTTTGTCGGCACCCTACACAATCCTGAAAACGGTACCCACACCATGCTGGAACGCGCCAGACAGACCCTGCTATTGGAAGCCGAGGCGATTCGTGCCATGGCGGAACGTCTGGATGATCGCCTCGTGCAGGCCGTCACCCTCCTTGAAAAGTGTCAAGGCCGGGTGGTGGTGACCGGGATGGGCAAATCCGGGATTGTCGGGATGAAAATTGCCGCCACCCTGGCCAGCACGGGCACCCCCGCCTTCTTTCTGCATCCAGCGGAGGGAAGCCATGGGGATATCGGGATGGTGACCCGTCGGGATCTGGTCCTGGCCATCTCCAACAGTGGGGAGACCGCCGAAGTGATCACCCTGCTGCCCACCCTCACCTTTCTGGGCGTGCCGATCATCAGCCTGGTGGGACGACCACACTCCACCTTGGCTCGCATCAGTACCATCGCCCTGGATGTCGCTGTCGAACGGGAGGCCTGCCCGCTGGGGCTTGCCCCCACTTGTTCCACCACAGCGGCCCTGGCCATGGGCGATGCCTTGGCGGTCGCCTTGCTGGAAAAACGTCAACTCAGCCCGGAACAATTTGCCCTGTTTCATCCCGGTGGGGCGTTGGGCAGAAAATTGCTGCTGCGGGTCGCCGACCTGATGCATTCGGGCAGCAAAATACCCCTGGTGGCTGCCAGCGATCCCATGCGACAGGCCGTTCTGGAGATGACGGCCAAACGTCTGGGTATCACGGGTGTTGTCAATGCAACGGGCCATCTGGTCGGCATTATTACGGACGGGGATTTGCGCCGTTGGCTGGAACGCGACCTCCTGACTCCCGACGTGCCGGACCCACTCTCCCGGACCGCAGAGGCCATCATGACGGCCAATCCCAAAACCACAACGGCCAATGCCTTGGCGGTCGAGGCGTTGCGGATCATGGAAGAGAAAAAAATCACCTGCCTGTTTGTCAGCGAAACGGGATCTCCCCCCGTTGGCGTGATTCATCTCCACGATATTCTCGGCGCGGGGCTGCTGTGAATACGGACCATCCGGTCTGGCCCACCCAACGGGCGGAGGCCATTCGCCTGGTGGCACTGGATGTGGATGGCGTCCTGACCGATGGCGGCATCTACCTGGATGGCAATGGGGTGGAAAGCAAGCGGTTTTATGTGCGGGACGGTTTGGGCATCCGCCTGTTGCTCCAGGCGGGTTTGCGGGTTGGGGTGATCACCGCGCGTCAATCCGCTGCGGTGACGCAACGGGCCAGGGAGTTGTCCCTCTCATTCGTTCACCAGGGTGTCCGGGATAAATGGGCCTGTTTGCAGCAGGAATTGGCCAATGCCCGGCTGGATCCCGCCCACTGTGTCTATATGGGCGATGATCTGGTGGACCTCGCGGTTTTGCAACAGGTTGGGCTGTCTGCCGCCCCGGGCGATGCTGACCCGGCGGTGCGTCAACGGGTACACTGGGTGGCCACCGCTTGCGGTGGCCGGGGTGCCGTGCGCGAACTGGCCGAAAATCTGTTGCGTACCCAAAACAGATGGGGCAACATGATGGAAACGTTCCTGGACAGACCATGAGATCCCCAGAGACACCCATGAAGCCATCGGTCAAATCCCTTTTTATCGGCTTGTCCCTGCTGGTGGCTGGTGCCGTTTTCTGGTCGGTGCCATCCGTTTCCCAGGAGAGGCCCGGTACGGATGCGGACGCGAGAGCCGATGGCCCAACCCGGTCGGAGGGAGACAATCGCCCACAGGAGACGCGCGTCACCGGTATTCAATTGGTCCAATTTGAGGACGGACACACCCGGTGGACCTTGAAGGCACCCAGTGCCCGCACGGATGGAGAAGAACGCGTCCTCGTCCACCAACCGGACTTGACCATCTACAAAAAGGATGGCCAAATCTCCTCGGTGACCTCCGAGGAGGGCCTCATCTCTGGCCATTCCGGGCAGGGGATGAACGGACGGGCCATGCTCTTCACCGGTGCCGTGGTGGCCAATAATGGCACGCAGCATTTATCGACAGAGACCTTGAACTTCGACCCGGTTGAACAGACATTGTATACCGATCAGCCCTTTGTGCTGGTCGATGAAGAGATGCACATGGAAGGGATCGGCTTGACCCTTTACCAGAAAACGCAGAAACTGACCGTGTCGCATCGGGTCAGGGTACACTACTCCACTGCCCAGGAAGGGGTTTATCGTGAAAAAGCCGATCTCCCACCACACCACTCGTAGATATCCGCGCCGGTGGCCTCCCTTGTTGGTGGGGATGGTGTTCGGTTTGGTCATCCCTCTGGGTGGGCTGCCGGAACCCGGCATGGCCGCGACCGTGGCCGGGAAAGCGGCGGCGGGGGAGGGTCTCACGATCACGGCGGATCGCATGGAACTGGATGACACCCAGCAATTGGCCCTCTTTTTTGGAAATGTGCGTGCCGAAGAAAAACGGATACTGTTGACAGCGGACAAAATGACGGTCAACTATCAGAAGGGGGGGCACCGTTCCAATACACCACCAACGGGCAATCGGGGTGGAGGCGTTGCCGCCATTCGGGCAGAAGGGCACGTGGTGCTGGTGCAGGGAGAGAGCAACGGAACCGCCGAGGAGATGATTTACCTGGTCGATAAACAGACCTTGGAAATGTTGGGGCAGACCCACGATGCGACCATCCACCATGGCACCGATCAACTGGAGGGCAAACGTATTCTGCTGACCATCGGTGATGATCACACCATATCAAAAATTTCCGTGCAGGGGGGCAGCCAGCGTCGCGTTTCCGCCCACATTACGCAGATCGAGGAGACGGATGGTCATCCGAATGCTGGCCATTCTCCGCCCCGTGCGCCCCAACCAGAGGGAAAAACCGCCCCCAAACTGGTGAACGGGCCGTGAGTGACTCTGTACAATCCCCCGTCACGCACCGTGCAGAGCCGGCAGTGCCCCTTCTCCCCCCTGGAGACCGCTCCCTTTCGGCCATCCGTCTGGGGAAAAGTTTTCGGGGAAGAAAGGTGGTCTCACAGGTAGACCTTTCCCTGGCTCCCGGAGAGGTGGTAGGGTTGTTAGGCCCCAATGGGGCGGGCAAGACGACCACTTTTTACATGTTCGTTGGTCTGGTGGCCCCGGAAGAGGGGAGCATCCGGTTGGATGGTCGGGATATCACCCGTACTCCCATGTATTTGCGGGCGAGATCGGGTATATCCTATCTGCCGCAGGAGCCGTCCATCTTCCGCAAAATGACGGTGCGGGACAATGTCCTCTCCATCCTGGAGACCTTGCCTCTGACCCGGGCGCAACGCCTGGAACGGTTGGAGGAGCTGTTGAGTGAACTGGGCGTATTGTCCCTGGCCAGGACACCGGGTTATGCCTTGTCGGGGGGAGAGCGTCGTCGAGTGGAGGTGGCCCGTGCCTTGGCCATTGAGCCGCGCTATATTTTGTTGGATGAACCGTTTGCAGGCGTCGATCCCTTGGCGGTGGAGGAGATTCAATCCATCATTCGCCATCTGCAAGGACGCGGCATTGGCGTCCTGATTACGGATCATAATGTTCGGGAGACCCTGGGCATCTGTCATCGGGCCTACATCCTTTCCGAAGGCAAGGTGCTGGCCCATGGCCGCCCGGAAGAGGTGGTCCAGGATCCCCAGGTACGTGCCCTCTACCTGGGAAAAGATTTTCAACTGTAACCTAGAAAACGAAACAGAGGATTTATAATGGCGTTAGGTTTGGAACTGAAACTGCGGATGGGTCAACAACTGGTGATGACACCCCAGTTGCAGATGGCCATCAAGCTGTTGCAGATGTCCAGCTTGGAACTGGCGGACTATCTCCAGGAAGAGTTGGATAAAAACCCCTTGCTGGAGCGGGAGGAGGATCGTCCCGACGAGGATGTCGTCAGCATGGGCGAGTTGCTGGACAACGAACGTGCCCTGGAGGCCGGACGGGCCGATGAGGTCAGCATGGAACCCATGGAGACCGCCCTCTCCAGCGAGTTGCCGGTCGATGCCTCCTGGTCTGACATTTACGGAGACAGTTCAGGCTCGTACTCCGCCTCACACACCTCTGAAAACACCCCTGGAACCGAAGCCCCGCCGCTGGAAAACACCCTGGTCCGCAGTGAAACGTTGTCGGATTATTTATTGTGGCAGTTGGGTATTTCCGCGCTCCATGAACGGGAGCGGATGATCGGGACGGCCATCATTGATGCCATTGACGATAATGGCTATCTGACGGCCGATTTGCAGACCGTGGCCGACATCACCCGGTCATCGCTGGAAGATGTGGAGGACGCACTGATCCTGGTGCAATCCTTTGAACCGGCCGGGATCGGGGCGCGCAGTCTGGCCGAGTGTCTCCTGTTGCAACTGAAAAACCGCAAGCAGGCCCAACATCCCTACACCACCCTGCTGGAACACCTGGAAGATCTGGCGCGCCGGGATTTTCGCAAGCTCAAGCGGTTGCTCAAAGTCACCGATGACGAGTTGCTGGATGCCGTGGAGTTGATCCAATCCCTCAATCCCAAACCCGGCCTGGCCTTTGGCAGTGATCAGGCCAATTATATCTCTCCCGATGTCTATGTACGCAAACTGGATGGGCAATGGGTGGTGGAGATCAACACGGAGGCCATGCCAAAATTGCGGGTCAATCGGGAATATGACCATGCCCTGAATGGTCGGTTGTCCCCACAGGACAAACGTTTTCTTGTCGAAAACACCCGTTCCGCCCAATGGTTGATCAAAAGTCTGGAGCAACGTTCCTCCACCATCTACCGGGTGGCCGAATCCATCGTCCGTTTTCAGAAAAATTTTCTGGATTATGGCCGGGAGCATCTGAAACCGCTGATTCTCAAGGATGTGGCGGACGATATTGGCGTCCATGAATCGACCGCCTCACGGGTCACCAGCAATAAATATATCCATACCCCTCGTGGTATTTTTGAGTTGAAATTTTTCTTTTCCTCTTCGCTGGTCTCGCAATCCGGGGAAAACCACTCATCGGAGGCGGTCAAATTCAAGATTCAAAAGCTGGTGGACAGTGAATCGGTCAATCGCCCCTATTCGGATGAAAAACTGGCCAAGCTGTTGAAAGACCAGGGGATTATTGTTGCCCGTCGGACGGTTGCCAAATACCGGGACATTTTAAGCATTCCCTCTTCCTCCAGACGCAAGCAACTGGGAACGGGTGCCGACAGTTAACCATGTGGGCAGTGCCGTTTTTCCTCTTATCCAACCGTTGGCGGGAACATGCATATTTCTCATCTCATTGTGCCGTCCAGAGTGATCGCCAATCTGCATGGCACCACTGCTGTTGAGGTGCTGGCGGAAATGGCCGAGTTGCTGGCCCGCGACCTGCGGCACACATCCAAACAGGCAATGTTGGATATTTTTCTGGAGCGGGAAGGGCTTGGCTCGACGGCCATTGGTCAAGGGATTGCCATCCCGCACGGTCGATTGGCGGAATTGTCCCACCCCATTGCTGCCTTGGGTCGTTCCAGTGGGGGGATCGCCTTCCAGTCCCTGGACGAAAAACCGGTTCATCTGGTCATCGCGCTGCTCTCTCCGCCAGGGGCCAATGAGTTGCATCTCAAGGCACTTTCCGCCATTTCCCGCCTGTTGCGCCGGGAGAGCCTGCGCGATCGTCTCTGTTCTCTCTCCGAACCGGAGCCTCTTTTTCACGCGCTGATGGCCGAGGAGGACCATTGAACGACCTGCCCCCTCTCGCATCGCTCGATCCGGACACCCTGGAACAAGAGGCCATGCAACCGTTGCGCATTCGTCATCTGGTTCTGGTCACGGGTCTTTCGGGGGCGGGCAAATCGATTACGCTCCGCTATCTGGAAGATATGGGATTCAACTGGACGGATAATTTGCCGTTGCCGTTGGTTCCGGGCTATCTCGCCCATTTGAGTGCGGACAACCAACCCAACATTCGGGTGGCCATTGGCATCCATCTGCGGGATTCGGGTTGCCTCTCCTCTTTTCACCAGTATTATGAGCAGATATCTGCCCTGGCCGAGCAGACCGAGTTGCTTTTTCTGGAGGCCAACCATGATATGCTGATCAATCGGTATCAGGAGACCCGGCGACGCCATCCAACGGCGCAGGACCAGACCGTTCGAGAGGCTATAGCACTGGAAAAACAAAACCTTGCACCGGTACGTGCCATGGCGGATTTGGTGATTGACACCTCCCGCACCACCACTCCCCAACTCAAGGAACGTCTCGACCAACTGTTTCAGGAGATGTTTTCCGATCGGATGAATGATGCGGAATTGACCATTTTTGTCCGCTCGTTCGGTTTCAAGTTCGGGGCCAACACCGATGCGGACATGGTCCTGGATGGTCGTTTTCTGCCCAATCCCTATTATGATCCGGCCTTGCGTCCTTTCAGTGGTCGGGAGGAGCCGGTCATCCAGTTTCTGGAACGGGATGGCGAGGCCCTGACCTTTCTCGATCGCATCCAATCCCTTCTGGATTATTTGATCCCCCGTTACCAGAGAGGGAAAAAGCGGTATTTTACGCTGGATATCGGCTGTACCGGCGGTTTTCATCGGTCGGTATTCCTGGTGGAACAGTTGACCAAACGGCTGCGCCAACAGGGATTTTCGGTATTGATGCGACACCGTGATCTGCACCGCGATTCCGCCCGGTCGGGGGAGGATTGAGGAGGGTCCATCATACCTCCCAATCCTCCAACACCAATCCATCCACTCGCGAAAACTCAGCAATATTATGGGTGACCAGAGTACAACCATTGACCAAAGCGATTGCGGCGATTTGCAAGTCGTAGGGACCAATGGGTAATCCTCGACGAGAGAGATCGGCCCGTATTTTTCCGAAAATACGGGCGGCTTCGTCATCAAAGGCCAGCGAGGGAAAAGGTGCGAAAAATGCCTCCTGCTGACGCAGGTTGCCAATCGGATCCTGCGACTTCATGGCCCCATAGAACATCTCCGACTTGACCACGCTGCACACGCGGATCACGCCACGCTTCTTGGTCCGCAGTGTGTTCAGAATGGACGGAGATCGTCCCGACAGGTAGCGAATACAAACGTTGGTATCCAGGAGAAAGTTCATGCCATTGGCTCCCGCACCTCTTCCACCCCCTGGCACTCCCGTTCTGGAAAATCGGGAATGGAACCGAAAGTCTGCTCGAAATAGCCAGCGGGCCAGTCAAGGGTTTCATCCACAACGGGCCATTCGGTCAAGGAGGAGATTACCCCAATGGACGCACTCTCCTCTTCCTGCGCCAAGAGGATGACCTCCAGCCGCCTTTTCTGCCATTGTTCCGGGACCGGGATGGATTCTGGGGCCTGTTCAAAAAGTTGTCGAATGGCTTGCATTGGTCATCTCCTGATCAAGAGGTGTACATGGAAAGATCGTACAGGCCCGCACTGTACCACAATCCTGACCTGTCCGAAAATATTCCGCTCGCACCGCAGGACAAGCCTGGTTTTGCGGTTGCCTTTTGGCCTGAAGGGCATTACGTTCACTGTATTCCAGAATCCGACATCCATAAAGAGGGAAAAGGTTGACAATCCATGAAAATCCTCCACACCTCAGACTGGCACCTCGGACGCACGCTGTACGGACGGAAACGTTATGAAGAGTTTGAGGCCATGCTGACGTGGCTGGCCGAGACCATCGTCCGGGAGCAGGTCGATGTGTTGCTGGTCGCGGGGGATGTCTTTGACAGCAGCACCCCCAGCCACCGGGCGCAGGAGATCTATTATCGGTTTTTGTGCCGTGTGGCCTCCGCCTGCCATCATGTGGTGATCATCGCCGGCAATCATGACTCTCCCTCCTTTCTGAACGCCCCCAAGGCGTTGCTGCGGGCACTCCATGTCCATGTGATCGGCGCGGCCTGTGACCCTCTGGCGGATGAGCTGTTGTTGCTCACCCATCGGGATGGTTCACCGGCGGTTCTGGTCTGTGCCGTCCCCTATTTGCGGGATCGGGATATTCGCGTGGCGGAGGCGGGGGAGAGCCTGGAAGACAAGGAGCGAAAATTGACGGAGGGGCTTCGTCAACACTATGCGGCGGTGGTTGGTTTGGCGGAACGGCAACGGCAGGCACTGGGCGGTGCCATTCCCATTATGGCCATGGGACATCTGTTCACTGCCGGGGGGCAAACGGTGGAGGGGGATGGCGTCCGTGCCCTGTATGTCGGTTCGGTGGCCTATGTCCCGGCTGCCCTTTTTCCAGACTCTCTGGCCTATCTGGCCCTGGGCCATTTGCATGTTCCCCAAACGGTGAACGGCTCCGAGGTGATGCGCTACAGTGGTTCCCCCCTGCCGATGGGATTCGGCGAGGCCAGGCAGGAGAAAAGTGTCTGTCTGGTTGAAATGACCCCGGCCGGGGTGGTGGTCTCTCTGCTTCCGGTGCCCCTTTTTCAACCATTGGAGACCGTTCGGGGCGACTGGCAGGCGATTGCGACCCGGCTTCAGGAACTGGTTGCCACCCGCTCCCCGGCTTGGCTGGAGGTGGTGTACGAGGGCGATACGGTGATCGGTGATTTGCGTGAGCGTCTGGAGCAGGCGGTGGCGGGTTCTGGGCTGGACATTTTGTGTTTCAAAAACAACCGGTTGATCCATCAGGCCCTGGGGCAGCCGTACCATGACGAAACGCTCAATGATCTGGAGGTGAATGAGGTGTTCGATCGGTGTCTGGCGGCAAACAAGGTGCCGGAAGGACAGCGGTCGGAGCTGCTTCATGCCTATCAGGAGACGTTGATCTCTCTCCAGGAAGAGGATGGCCAGTCGGAATAGCCCCTCGGCGGGCGTCAGGAGGGATCCGCCAGCACACTGTCCAGGGTTGGGGCATCCAGGATACGAAGGCTCCACTCCTCCAGGGTGGACAGATCGGCATCGGCTATCTTCTGGCTGGCCCATGGGGGCAGATTGCCGAAGCGGCGTTGCAGTTGGCGTGTCAGCATCGTGGCCTCGCCTTTCTTCTCGCCGTACCGCTCGCCCTCCTGGCGCACCATCGCAGCCCACTCCGGCTTACCCTTGGCCAATATCTCCTGCGCAAATTGTGACATCATCTCAGCTTCCTCCTGCGGGTTAACGCGGCGTATAACCTGCCGCACATGCTCTTTTCAACCCTTGACGCACACCACCTGTTTGAGCACGTGGAGAATCTCCACCAGATCGGCCTGCTGGGCCATGACGGTATCAATATCTTTATAGGCACCGGGAATTTCATCGATCACATCGGCATTCCGGCGGCAGGCGACGCCCACGGTCTGCCGCTCCAGATCGGCGAGGTTGAAACGGCGGGTGGCCTCGTGGCGGCTCATCTTGCGGCCAGCCCCGTGGGCACTGGAACAGAAGGTCTCTGGATTCCCCTTGCCACGCACAATATAGCTCTTGGCACCCATGGAGCCGGGGACAATCCCCAGATCGGTCTTGCGGGCACGGATGGCCCCCTTGCGGGTGATCCAGAGGGTGCGGTTGAAATGTTCCTCCCGCTCCATGGTGTTGTGGTGGCAGTCGATGGGTTCGCCCAGCACCCTCATCGGGCGACCCAGGACCGTGGCCATCGCCTCCAGCGTCGCCGCCATCATGAAACGACGATTGGCCTTGGCATAGCCCTGCGCCCAGGCCACACAGTGGACATAATCCTGAAAAACGACAGTGCCTTCCTGGAGATAGGCCAGATCGGGATCGGGCAGCTGCTTGAGCCGCGAACCCATCTCCTGGCGGGCCAACTCGATAAAAAAGGTGCCAATCCGGTTGCCAATCCCCCGTGAGCCGGAATGGAGCATCACCCAGACCTGCTGGGCCTCGTCCACACAGATCTCGATAAAATGGTTGCCCGTCCCCAACGTGCCCAAATGGCGTTCGCTGTTGACCCGTTTGTGCAACAACTTGGGGTGGCGCGTCAGCACCTGGGGCAGTTGGCGTTCCAGGCCAAACTGCGCCCAATGGGCGCGAATGGGGGCGGGAACGGTCTGCCAGGCCCCCCGATCCTGGGGACCACCCTGATCGGTTCGTCCGTGGGGCACCGCCTGTTCGATGGCCGCATGCAACGCCTCGGCGTGTGATCCCAACTCGTCCGCCCTCAAGGCCAGCTTGACCGCCTGCATCCCGCACCCGATGTCCACCCCCACCGCCGCCGGAATGACGGCCTTCTCGGTGGGAATGACCGAACCAATGACCGCACCCAGTCCGGCATGGACATCGGGCATCGCCGCCACCTGCTTGAAAATGAAGGGCAGAGAGGCGACATTCATCAGTTGTTGACGGGATGAATGGTCCAGATCATCGGTATACACATATACGGGAACCCGTCCAGTGTGTATCATTTCATAGATGGGCATGGGGCGTCACGTGCCGTTTGGAAAAAAGTCGTTCAAAAGGAGTTTCTCTTTTTGCGAATGGAGGCAAAGACCTGCTCCGCCGATTGTCCCGTCAAACCAATATTGCGGGCAAAGAGGGGATCATCCGAGCGGAAGAAGGGATTGTACCGCTTCTCTTCATCCAGTGGAGAGGGCATCGTCGGCTGCTCCCGATCGGTTTGGCGGGAAATATGCCGCAGAAGGGTCTGCAGGGCACTGTTGTTCGGTTCCAGGGAACAGGCAAATTGCAGATTGACCAGGGTGTATTCATGGCCGGCACACAGTTGGACGGAATCGGGCAAGGCACGGATTTTTAATAAACTTTCCCACATTTTTTCCGGGGTGCCTTCAAAAATACGCCCGCAACCGAAACGGAACAGGGCATCGCCGGCAAACAGGGTATCCTGAACCTGGTAGACGACATGGCCCAGGGTATGCCCAGGCACCTCCATGACGACCGCCTCCTCTCTGCCCAGGGAGATGCGTTGTTCTCCGGTCACGGCCACGTCCAACGGCGGCAGTCGATGAATATCTCTTTCTGCACC
This sequence comes from uncultured Magnetococcales bacterium, assembly GCA_903913345.1. Classification (GTDB taxonomy): domain Bacteria; phylum Pseudomonadota; class Magnetococcia; order Magnetococcales; family Magnetaquicoccaceae; genus Magnetaquicoccus. Next base: position 19,805 of record CAIWLA010000069.1, read on the forward strand.
GATGACGATTGTGCCAAAATGTTTGCGCAGGGCGTCAACACCACCGATATGGTCGTGGTGGTGATGGGTCAGGAGTATGTGGGAGAGGGTGTCTCCCTGGCTCTCCAGATGGTGGATGACCGGTTTTGCCTCGCCGGGATCGACAGCGGCCCAGGTGTGATCGCCGGTGGCGAACAACCAGATATAATTGTCCTTCAAGGCGGGGATAGGCTCGACCATTAGAGAATGTTGGGGCATAATTTGCGTTCTCCCACTCTGGACACTAAAACGAGATACCGGACGATGATGCTGGAAGCAGTCGGACTGCATAACTGGTACAATTCCCCCCCAGGGCGGACGGTTGCCAATCTGGTGGGGGAGGTCA
>CAIWLA010000070.1 GCA_903913345.1 uncultured Magnetococcales bacterium
CCATGGAACGGGCTGGTTTGAACCAGTCGGAACTGGCGCGGGTGGTGGGGATAAAACCCCAATCCGTCCAGTATTTGTGTTCCAGTGAAGGGAATGGGAAACGTTCGCGGTACATCATGGAGATTGCCGTGGCTCTTGACGTGCGTCCAGAGTGGTTACTGGTTGGAGAGCAACCCATGGAGGGTGATGGAACCTTCGGACTCTCCCGTTCCCCAGTTGAGGACCGTTTGACCAACTCACCGCGTGGTATCCAACGACTGGTAGAGACAGTATTGGAGATGTCGGAGTCGGGAGCATTGAACGAAGAGGCTGGGACAGCGTTGCTTCGGTTCTTGGAGGCACTGCCCGTCCGAACGACCCCCGTGGGTACTTTTGAGAAACTCAGGAGAAAAGCGAGAGATGCCAGTCGAACTGCTGAATGAGGGGGCGTATCGGACCTACCTTGAGCCTGTTGAGATTCCCGGACAGGAATCGATTCATATCGCTCGCGTGGAATTTGGTGATGGAGAGGTCAAACGCGCCTATGTAAAGTTTTACTCTGGGCAAGGGCGCGGACTGGTCAATGAGGTCACTGGACACCTCTTGGCCGAATCTCTGGGTATGAGAGTTCCCCGGAAGGTGGCTATTCTCTTCGTTCCAAAAAAGGATGTTCTTTCACCGCCATCCTGGATGAAGGCCAACACAGAGGACACTTACCCCGCATGGTGCTGTGAGGACATGGCGAGTCCCTCTATCAAGTTTTTTGTCGGGTTGGGAAATGCGGGTTCCTCTACCAGTGATGGCTACGCCCACATTCGGGAAGAACTTGTGAAGTCCAAACAGACCCCCGCCATCCTGGCCTTTGACGACTGGGTTGCCAATATTGATCGAAACGTCGGGAACATTCTGCGGCTTGGCATGGGTGACTATGCTCTCATCGACCATGGTCAGATTTCGGGCGGACGCCATTGGAGTTGTCCGACATTGCAGGATGTGAACAGGAAGTTTCCAAACATTCTTAAGCAGTTGATCAACGAGAAGGCGGAAACATTGCCTTTCCAAAGCCAGGTAGTGATATGTTGGCAAAAACATGCCCAGGCTCTGCAGCGCATCCAGAACGAGTTGTAAGTGTGGTGGGACGATATGGAGCTTCCTGTTGAGGATATCGGTGCGGCCTGGACCTTTCTCCATGAGCGAGCCAATTTCGAGGATCTACCCCAACGTTGTGGTCTATTGTTATGACTGTTTTCAAAAAATTGCGGAACAAGGCCAGGGCTGAGGGGGTTGCTGACCACCCCAAAGTGAGGGGTACATGGTTCAACATCAGGATCATTCCCGACTTGGCCACCGGTGAAACACTCAACATAGGGGTTGGCTTTGTTGGACAGGATAATCGTCTGGAACTGAAATTATTGGACCGCTTCGATGCGTTCGATTGTCTCTATCGGAACCGGCTTTCCGTTGAAAACGTGCGATTGCTGGTGCAGATCGTGCGGGTATCAATGCCCGAAGGATTACAAAACGGACAAACACCTGTTATCCCCTCGCCACATGTGATGTTCAGTTCCTTGAAGTTCATCTCTGGAGACAGCATCCACGCTATCCTTGATGACCTCTACCGCGAAACCGTGACGATGGCGCACGTAGCCCCTGCCAAGGGAGTCGTTGAAGAAAAGCCAGATTCCTTAAGCAATAAATTGGCACGGGAAAAGGTTTTTGATGCCATGTTCCAGATCGATTCTGCGGCGATGCACATCGTGGCTGAAACATCCAAATGGTCCATTCCTGTACCAGCGGAGGATGGGCACTTCAGGGTTTTGGATATGCCTCTGCGTGATCCTCGCCGGTTCGGAAACGTGATTTCCGTATGGTCTCCCCAAAGGGCATACGTGGAACTGAACACGCTCCGTGCTGCGGTGGATCTGGACTTGGCCATGCGCATCTACCCGAAAAACAATGGCGGACTATTTGTATTACTCGATGTTCAAGTTTTTTGATGCTTGACATGTGACGGAGGTGGGAGGTGGGAGGTGGCAGCAGTGTCAGCACATCGAACTCCAAACCGAGCGTTGCAAGGTTTTTCAATATTCAAAGTAAGCGGTGAATTCTCCCCGTCATTCAGTCCATTGACAATGCGGTCCGATCGATATTCC
>CAIWLA010000071.1 GCA_903913345.1 uncultured Magnetococcales bacterium
CCATCAAACAGGGCCATGATGGCATCACCGATAAACTTGTCGATAAAACCGTGATATTCCTCGATGGGAATCTGCATACGGCAGAGATAACCATTTAAAAATGAAAAGAGATCATTGGGGGACATCCGTTCGGACAAACGGGTGAAAGAGCGGATATCGCTGAACATCATCGTGAAGGTGCCGGATTCCACCGTGCCGGGCCTGATCTGTTCCAGACCCTCCCTGGCCAGGCGTTGCAAAAATTGTTTGGGTACAAACTTTTCGAAAGATTGTCTCATCAAGGCCACCGCCTGGGTTTCGGCCAGGACCAGTCGGGTCTGATGCAGATCCTCGTAGGCTATTTTTTGCTCGATCAGGGCTTGTGTGAGATCGCGGTTCATGGACTGTATGGCGCGATGGGCCATCACGCTTTCCAGATGCGCATTCACCCGCGACCGCACGATGGGTGGGCTGACGGGTTTGGTGATATAATCGGCCGCCCCCAGTTCAAACCCCTTGATCTCGTCCAGTACATCGTTGGCGGCTGTGATAAAGATGACCGGAATATCCTGTGTTTTGACATCCTGTTTCAATTGGCGGCAGACTTCGTAGCCATCCATGTCCGGCATCATGACATCCAGCAGGATGAGGTCTGGCGGCTGCGACCGGGCAATTTTTAACGCCATGAGGCCGTTGATGGCCGCCTTGATTGTATAGTCTGGAAGCAGAATATTTTTAAGTACATCCAGGTTTTCCGGTGCATCATCCACTGCCAGGATGGTGGCTTTTTTGGGCGTATCGGCCATGGCGGTTTTCCGTTACTCGATATTTCCGGTTTTTGTTCCTTGGGTCGTCACGATTCAGCACCCCCCTGATAACCTTCAGCCATGCTGACTTTGAATACTATTGCAGGGGTCCGGGGACCGTCACGGTCCCCGATGTGAGTCCAGAGGGCAGAGCACTCTGGTGGGGTTCGGGGCAGAGCACTGTGTGGCAGGATTGGGTCGCCAGCGTCTGGAGATGGCTGTCCAGTGTGGCCGCCGCATTTTCAAAATCATATTGACCAATCAGGCGTTTCAGCGGCTCCAGTCCGTTTTTGACCTCGACATCCGTGATACCGGCCAGAATATCCTCCAGGAATGCCTCGGACTCCATGTTATACTCCAGCAGCAGGCCATGCAATGCACGAAGCCGGGGCAACAGATCGGTCGGATTTCCCGGAGTCGCCTCCTGACCGCCGGTTTCTCCTTCCCGCAAGGCCGCCACAATCACCGTCATGGTGCGCTCCAGCTCGGTGGCCAGCTCCGCCAGCAGCATCTCATGGTGCAAACCCGGTTGTTGTTTCCACTCCGCTTCCAGCCTGGCCGCCACGGTTTGCAGTGCCGTTGCCCCGATGGTGCCCGCAACCCCCTTCAGCGTGTGGGCCAGACGCAGGCTTTCATCATGCCGTCCATCCTTCAGGGCACTGTGGATCAGGCGGATGACATCGGACTGATTGTCGACAAATTTGGCCAACAGTTTCAGATAGGAACAGACCCGCCCGCCCGATTGTTGCACCCCCTTTCCGGTATCAATGCCCGGCATCTCTGGCAGTCGCCTCTCTTCCGGAACCCGGATCGTCTCCTCCGGATCCGCCACCCCTCCCAGTCCTTCCCGTGGTTTCACCCATTTGGCCAACAGGCCATACAGTGCATTGGGATCGATCGGTTTGCTCAAATGGTCGTTCATGCCGGCCTCCAGGCACTTTTCCCGATCACTGGCCATGACGTTGGCGGTCATGGCAATGATGGGGAGATCGGCATGGGCGGCCTCCTTCCGGATCGCCCGTGTGGCCGCATAACCGTCCATGACGGGCATCTGTATATCCATCAAGACCACATCAAAGGGCTGGGAGCGGACCTTTTCCACCCCCAGTTGGCCATTCCCGGCCACGGTGACGTGCAGATGGGCCATCTCCAGCAGTTCAGTGGCCACCTGCTGATTGAGTTCATTGTCCTCCACCAGCAACACCTGCGCGCCTCGGATGGTCGCCATCCCGTCCAGATGCAACGTCTGGCCGACTGGTCTGGCGACTTGCGCCATGCCACGGTGTCCCATGGCGGTCATGGTGGCATCCAGCAGGGAGGATGCAGTGACCGGCTTGGTCAGAATGCCGTCCACCTTGAGGCCCTGCAACCGTTGCAACATGCCCTGACGGTCGTAGGCGGTGACCACGATTATCTTGGGGGGGGCATGCAGGGTGGTGTCGGTTTGGATCCGACGGCACACCTCGATGCCATCCAGCCCCGGCATTTGCCAATCCGTGAACACCTGTTGAAACGGTCGTCCCTCCCGGTCCCGAAGACGGATCATCTCCAGTGCCGCCGCCCCGTTGCTGGCCGTTTCCACGTGCAAAAAGAGATGTCCCGCCAGTTGTTCGATAATTTCCAGGGCAACAGGACTGTCATCCACCACCAGGACGGCGAGTCTGCTGACCGGATGCGATGCCTCCAGGGAACAGACGGTGGCCGCAAATGGGGAGAGTCCAAACCGCGCCGTGAAGAAAAAGGTACTGCCCTGATCGGGTTGACTCTCCACCCAGATCCGGCCCCCCATCCTCTCCACGTACTGTTTGCTGATGGTCAAACCCAGCCCGCTGCCACCATACTTGCGCGTGGTGGATGCGTCGGCCTGACTGAACGACTGGAACAGCCTGCCCATCTGCTCTTCGGTCAGGCCGATGCCTTGATCGGCGACCGAAAAGCGCAGCACTACCTGATCCTCCCGGATCTCCTCAGGCTCCACACGGAGGACAATTTCACCTTTTTCGGTAAATTTCACCGCATTGTTGGCCAAATTGACGAGAATCTGGTTCAATCGCAACGGATCGCCCAGCAATCCATCGGGGGTCAATGGATCAACGACCATCAGCAATTCCAACCTTTTTTCATCGGCTTTTACCGTGATCAGGTTGGCCAGATTGTCCAGTACCTGACTCAGACAGAAGGGAATGGTCTCCATCTCCAGCCTGCCCGCCTCAATCTTGGAAAAATCGAGGATGTCGTTGATGATGCCCAGGAGCAGGTTGGCGGCGTTGTGTATTTTGCCGACATAATCTCTCTGTTTGCTGGTCATTTCGGTTTGCAGGGCCAGATAGCTCATGCCAATGATGGCATTCATCGGGGTGCGAATTTCGTGGCTCATATTGGCAATAAATTCACTCTTGGCCTGGTTGGCCCCTTCGGCACTGAGTTTGGCACGGAGCAATACTTTTTCCGTCTGTTTTCGGATCCCCATATACACTGTACCGCCCATGACGACCACCAGAATCAACAGGCCACTGACCATGAACAGTCGGAATTGATCGGTTCTGGCACTCTCATATTCAGGCATCTGTGACAGAAATCGGTAAACATGGACCGAGATGCCGTTTTCTGGCAGGACTCGATTGGCAATCAGTATCGGTTGCGGGTTGTATTTGAACTGGACCATGGATGGATGATACGGTGGCCCCCAGGGGTTGAACTCAAGCAAAGGAAAGTCGGTTTGTTTATAGATGGCCCTCTTTTCGTCATCGGTCAGCCTGGCGACCGTTGCGTTGGGGACGGCGTGCATTTCCAGTCTCTTGTCACTGGCGAGAATGATGACACCCTGTTTGTCTGCCACAAAGGCATCGGTCTGGTTGACCCAGTGCACCAGTCTGGGCAGGTCTATCTTGGTGACGACAACGCCAATGATCTCCCCTTCGCGGAGAATGGGCACACTGAAAAAGAGACCAGGAATATTGGTTTTTCTGCCCATGGCATACTGTTGGGCACTCTGACCCTTGCGGGCGATCTTGAAATAGTCCCGATCCGCATAGTTGGTGCCGATGAAACTTTCCGGCTTGCCCGCATTACTGGCCGCGACACAATCTCCAGAGGCGTTCATGATCCATACCATATCCGTACCCAATGAGTCTGTGATCGTAGCCAGATCCTGGCTGATCGCCTTGAGTGCGGGATCCTCTGACCAGGTTTGCTTGCGTTGTTCATACGATATTTTGGAAGGCAAGATGTCGGGGCCAAAGGTGGCCATGGTCTTCAAAACGAGCGCATCTTTGGAAACCATCGATGGTATACCATGCAGATAACTCAGACTGCGATTGATATTGTTTTCCATGTTAAATATTACATTGTTCAGAAGTGATTTCTCCCTGTGGATGTAATCCTCCACGTTGGCATCGAATTGATTCTCGGCGATCACCCATGACCCAATCGTCCAGGAAGTGACAAATAACAGAATAGACAATATAAAATATCTGTTCTTGAAATAATGGATGGTTCTTGTCTGCAGTATGGTGTTCATGCCATCTTCTCCGATCTACGCCAAGGATATTCCGATCGTGTGCGCGATTTCACCCAACGTATCCAGGGCACTGTCATAGTCGTAGTGTTTTAATTGTTGAGCCAGCGCACGGGAGAGCGTCTCCACCGGATGCCCCCGCAATGGGGTGCAGAGCGGTTCCAGCAGGGTATCGGCCTTGGAATCCTGCTCCCGCAACAAAACCGCCAATTGTTGCAGCACCGGCGCGAGGGTCTCCCGGTCCAGATCCAAAGGGGCTTCCGGCACGGTCACCGCAGAGGGCTGGGGGGAGAGGGCGACCAGCCCCGCCATTACTTCCGCCAGGGTCGCAGAAAAATCGTTCACCAACGGATCGATGGGCTGGTCCTTTTGGGCAATCCCCTCTTCGAGATTTCTGGCCGCTTTGTGGAGCGCGTGCGCCCCCAGTTGACCGGCAATGCTCTTGATGGTGTGGGCCAGTCGCTCGGCCAGGGTCGGGTCATGGTTGGCCAGGGCCTGGGCAATCCGTTCGGCATCCTGGGCATGTTCCTCGTGCAGTTGGTGCAACAATTTTTCGTACAACACCGCATTGCCCGCCAAACGGGCCAAACCCGCCTCCGTATCCACACCGGGCAGGTGGGGGAGGGTGGTCGGACGGTTGGAGACGGTTTCCGGAACCATCGCTTCGGGTGGCAACTCCGTGATGGCCCATTTGGCCAGGACGCGATACAGCTCTCTCAGATTGATGGGTTTGCCCACGTGGTCATTCATGCCCACTTCCAGACATTTTTGTTTGTCCTCTTCCATGGCATGAGCGGTCATGGCAATGATTGGCAGCGGGTCAAACTGTTTGTTGCTCCGAATGATGCGGGTGGCGGTCAAACCATCCATCTCCGGCATCTGGATATCCATCAAGACGAGGTTGTAGGATGTGGTCTGCAACATGCGCAAGGCGGTTCCCCCATGATCCGCCTCTTCCACCCGGATTCCCACCCGTTCCAGCAATTCGCGGATCACCTGTCGGTTGATGGGATTGTCTTCGACGACCAGCACCCGGGCACCCCCCAGGGTACTTTCGAGTTGGGTATGGGCGTTGGCCAGATCTTCCGTTGAGGTGGCATAGACGGCGGTGACGCCAAAGAGTGTCAACAGGGTGTTGAACAGCAACGATCGTTTGAGGGGTTGCGTAAAACAGGCCTGCATCCCCGCCGCCAGTGCCCTCTTTTCCATCGTCACATCGTGATCACTCGTCAACAGGATTCCCTTGGGCGGCACGATGGGCGGGGAAAAGCCACTCAATGTCTGGGTGACGCTGGTGAACATCTCGATCATTTTCTCCCCAGAATGATTCTGATGCAACAGGAGCAGGGCGTAGGGCGAGCCGGTTTCATGGCCCTCCCGCAGCGCGGCGATCGTGCCGGGGAGGTCCAGAACGGAGGTGGTCAGGAAGGTGAGGGAGTGCAAAATTCTTTCGATCTCCCTCAGGGCGGGATTCGGATCCCCCACCAGCAACACCTTCAATTGATGCAGGCCGGTGATCGGTTGTCCGCCCTCTTTCTGGTGGTCGGAGAGTGGCTCAAAGGCCGCCGTAAAGTGAAACGTGCTGCCCTCTCCTTCTCGACTCTCGACCCGGATGGTGCCGCCCATCATCGCCACGATCCGCTTGCAAATCACCAGACCCAGGCCGGTCCCCCCATATTTTCGGGTGATCGAACCATCGGCCTGGACAAAAGGCTCGAACAATTCCGTCAGGCGGGATGGCGCAATGCCGATGCCGTTGTCGTGCACCGAAAAGGCCAGGACCACCCGGCGGCTGTGCCGTTCCCGCAGGGTGACCTGGACCACAATCTCACCCTTTTCCGTAAACTTGATGGCATTGCCGATCAGGTTGGTCAATACCTGTTCCAGGCGCATGGCATCGCCCCACAGGGGCGGAATATCCTCGGCCATGGACCACCGCAGGGCAATTCCCTTCTCCACGACCTGGTGCAAAAACATGTCGTTCAGGTGGCTGAGCAGGTCATGCAGATGGAATTGGACAGGCGTCAGCCGCATCTTGCCGGATTCGATGCGGGAAAAATCCAGAATATCATTGATGACGCTGGACATGGAGTGGGATGCCCGGTCAATTTTTGTCAGGTAATCCCTTAATTTTGGTGTCAATTCGACATCCATGGCCAATTGGGTCAGACCGATGATGGCATTCATGGGGGTGCGAATTTCATGGCTCATGTTGGCCAAAAAGTCACTCTTGGTCCGGTTGGCCACTTCGGCCGCTTTGAGGGTCTGGTTGAGCGAGTCCAGCAGGATGTGGTGTTCCGTCATGTCGTGGACAAAGGCGGTAAAGGAGACCGTCTCGCCTTTGCGGGTGCCGACCAGGGCGATTTCGATCGTGATACGGCCACCATCGCGCCGCAGGCCGATTGTCTCGAAACGGCGTTTGAGCCGATCGGACTGGGTGGCCTGTTGGACAAAGTGGCGCATCTCTTCCCGATAGGGTTCACCCCGTTCCGGTTGCAGAATCAGTGTGGAGATTTCCTGCCCGGTGGCCTCGCCCCGGGTATACCCAAACAGATCCTCGGCGGACGGATTGAATTCCAGGATGTGACCATCGGCGTCCGTGGTGATCATGGCATCCATGGCATTGTCCAGGATGGAGCGCAAATGCTCTTTCCGATCCCGGAGTTGGGCAAAGGTGTTGATCAATTTGAGATGGGTTTGCACCCGCGCCTTGACGACCGGTGGATTGAAGGGTTTGATGATAAAATCCACCGCCCCCAAGGCCAGGCCACGGGTTTCATCCTTTTCATCGTTCTTGGCCGTAATGAAAATAACCGGTATATTCTGTGTCTTTTCATTGGCTTTCAGATGGGCACAGATCGCAAAACCATCCATTCCCGGCATGACAATATCCAGCAGGATCAAATCGGGCGGGTTGGCCTCGATGGCATTCAGCGCATTCTGGCCATTCAGGGCGAAATAAACTTTATAGTCTGAAGCCAGGACATGACGCAACATTTGAATGTTTTCAGGCTGGTCATCCACGACGAGAATCTTTTGTTTGGTGGTTTTCATCGTCCATGCTCCGTCATGACAACGCCCAGGGCGTGTGCCAGTGTTTCCAGGGTGACCAGGGCCTGGGGATAATCCAGTCGGTCAATCTGGTCGGCCATCTGGTGCAGGGACGCCTGCCCATTGTTCCCCGTGAGGAGGGTTTTCAATTCGTCCATGGCCAATTCCGCATCGGTATCATGGGTCTGTAAAAAATGGGCCAATTGCCGCAAGCAGGATTCAATCGGGGTCATGGAGGCCACGCCCTCTGCGCCCATCTCCTTTTCGGCCTGCGGAGTGCCTTTGGGTGTTGACTCCAATCCACGGACGGTGGTGAGAATGCGGTGCAATGCCTCCTCAAAGTGGACCAGCAGGAGAGGTTCTTCCCGAATCCTGCCCTGGTCCAGGGCGATTTCCAGACGATCGGCGGCCCGATACAGGTCGGTGGCCGCCAGATTGCCCGCCATCCCCTTCATGGTATGGACCATATCCTGGGCGGTGTGCCAATCGTCTTGTGCCACGGCCTGCTTGATGTCGTCGGCTGCGGTGGTGTAGCGTACCATCTCCAACAACATTTTTTTGAAAAAACGCTGTTGTCCCCGAAACCGTTCCATGGCGACCGCCAGATCGATGCCATCCAGTTGGGGGGGCAGGAGGATCTCCTCTGCCGGAGGTTGCGTTGACCGCCCCGTTCCCAAACCGGGGTGATCCCCATGGGGATTGAGCCAACGGATGAGCGTGGCATAGAGTTGTTTGATATCAATCGGTTTGGCAACATAGTCATTCATGCCGGCGGCCTGACTTTTTTCCACGATACCGGACAGGACATGGGCCGTCATGGCAATGATCGGCAGATGGGCAAAACGGGCCTCCTGTCGAATCCGGGCGGTGGCCTCATAACCGTCCATTTCCGGCATTTGAACATCCATCAACACCAGGTCGAAGGGGGATTGCGCCAACCGCTGAACCGCCTCCAGGCCGTTGTTGGCGATCTCCACGTGGAGGCCCACCCGCACCAGCAACTCCTGCGCCACCTGCTGATTGATGGCATTGTCTTCCGCCAGCAGGATGCGGGCACCGCCGATCCGGGCGGTGACGGCCAACTCTTCGGTCAATACCTCCTCCAGGCGGTCCGGTTTGGGCACCGTCTGGCCAGACACCTCCAGGATGGCGTTGAACAGGTGGATGCGGGTGACGGGTTTGTGCAAAAACAGGGTGACACCCGCATTCCGGGCAAAGTTCTGGATGGTCTTTTTGCCGAAAGCGGTCAGCATGATTATCTTTGGCATGACCGCCTGAGGGAATGCGGCGGACAGTCGGGCGCGAATGACCATGGTTGCCTCGATGCCATCCATGCCCGGCATGCGCCAGTCCATGAAAACGAGGTGAAACGGTTTTCCGGCGGTTTGGGCGGTCAACAGGTTGGTCACGGCCTCCTCCCCGGAGGCCGCCGAAGAGGATGACAACCCCAACCCACGGAGCATCTCTTCCATGACCTCCCGCGTGAGATCGTGATCATCCACCACCAGGATGCGTATGTCGCGCAGATGTTCGGGGACAATCCATGAGGGGGTGGCCTGGGCGGGCGATTCGAGGACGATGGTAAAGTGAAAGGTGGAGCCTTTGCCCAATTGGCTCTCCACCCAGACGTGACCATTCATCAGTCCGACCAGTTGTTTGCAAATATTCAATCCCAGGCCAGAGCCGCCATACCGGATGGCGATGGAGGAATCGGCCTGGGCAAAGGGGCTGAAGAGGGCATCGATCCGTTCCGCCTCAATGCCGATGCCGGTATCCCGAACCGAAAAGTGCAGTTTGACCGATCCATTGGTCATGGGGGCGGGATGTGCCCTGACCAGGATGGTCCCGTGATCGGTAAATTTGGTGGCGTTGCGTATCAGGTTGATGAATACCTGTTGCACCCGCTTGGCATCGCCGACCAGGGAGGGAAAATAGTCGGCGGGGATGGAAAAGATCAGTTCAAGACCTTTGTCTGCCGCCTGATCGCCAAACATGTCGGCCAGTTGGTCGAACAGGTCGTGGATGTCGAATGGGATCGGATGGAGTTCCAGTTTGCCTGCCTCAATCTTGGAAAAATCCAGTATGTCGTTGAGGCAACCCATCAGGGTTTGGGAGGCTTTGGCCACTTTTTCCAGGTAGTCCTGGATGGTGGCGTTGGGTTCGGCCCGCAAGGCCAAATCCGTGAAACCCATGATGGCGTTCATGGGGGTGCGGATTTCGTGGCTCAGGTTGGCGATGAAGGCACTTTTGGCGCGACTGGCGGCCTGGACGGTCTCGATCAGCAGGGCATCCTTTTCCTGGATGGTCTGTTGGGCCAGGATCAATTCCCGATTTTTGCGTACCGCATTTTCATAGGTGGAGATCAGCAGGTTCAGGGTTTGCCGACGACCGGCTTTGATCGTATAGCTTTTGCCACCGAAGGAGATCGTCATCCCCTCTGGACCGCCCGCCCCCCGTTCCGTATCGGACAGCCCCAGGAGACGATGGATTTGTTCCAGGAGATAGGCATCATCCACCGGTTTGGTCAGATAACAATCCGCCCCGGCCATCAGGCCATGAATCACCTCCTCGGCATCGTCCAGACCGGTGAGGAGCAACACCGGGATGTGGTGCAAGGCGGGATCCTGCTTGATGGCCTGACACAGGGCGTAGCCATCCATGTTGGGCATGGTGACATCGCTGATGACGAGGTCGGGACGGTAAGCCCGAACCAGGGCCAACCCTTCCAGTCCATCCTTGGCCGACCAGATCGGGTAGCCGGATCTTTTCAACAACCGTTCCAGGAGCACCCGTTGGACAGCACTGTCCTCGGCAATCAAGAGTGTGTGTGATGGTTCCATGGCTTGCCCTGATGCGGTCATCCTTTTCCTGTGGCAGGGTGCGGGAGAGATCTGAACGGGAATGGCTGTCGGGCATGATCTCCTGTAGAAAGAGAAAAAGCAACCCTCCCTGGGATTTGCAGAAAAACTGGTCAATTGTGTTCGGTTTGGGCTATCATGGGACATCTGGCCTGGGTCAGGACAGGGA
>CAIWLA010000072.1 GCA_903913345.1 uncultured Magnetococcales bacterium
CGAACCACCGATGCCAATATTGATCAGGGTGGTCAAGGGTTTCCCCCCGGCCCCCCGGATGGCCTGTGCCCGGAACCGATCGGAAAAGAGGCGCATTTTCTCCCATTCGGCCTCAATATCCACCATCACATTTCGGCCATCCACCCAGACGGGTTGACGACTGCGGTTGCGCAAGGCCGGATGGAGCACCGGGCGGTTTTCGGTCCAGTTGCATCGCTCGCCGGCAAACAGGGCATCCCGTGCCGACTCCAGACCCGCCGCACGGGCAAAGGCGAACAGCAGGGCCAGGGTTTCGGTGGTGAGACGATTTTTGGAAAAATCCAGCAACAGATCCTGGCAGGAGAGGGAAAAGCGGGCAAACCGGTCGGGATCCCGGTCGAACAGTGTACGCAGGGGAATATCCCGAATCTGTTGATAATGTGCCCTCAATGCGCGAATAGAAGATTCTTCCATCATGCGGTGCCCTGCCGGTTCAAATGTGAGCCTGGATTAGTCATTGTGGCCATTTTTTTTGGCCTTGATCATCGTTTGAGCCAACGGGGATCCGCCACGGACCCCGCCAGGGGCTTTGCCCCTGGACCCCACCAGGGGGATAATCCCCCTGGACCCCTGATCAATAAAAAAATTATTATCGGGCACCCTCGCGGCCCAAAAATCCCGCCACCAACCCCATGGCCTCCTCCTCCCCTTCCGGGGGCAACCAATGCAGGTCGCTCTCCCGGCGCAACCAGGTCATCTGCCGCTTGGCATAGCGTCGGCTCTCCCGCTGGGCCAGAACCACCGCCTCTGCCACCGCCATCCGGCCTTCCAGGGCGGGAAAGAGCTGTCGATAGCCCACGGCCTTCATGGCGGGCAGGGTGGGATCATATCCGGCCTCCCAGAGTTGTCTGGCTTCTGCAAGCAAACCCTGGGCCATCATCTGCAAAAAACGGGCATCGATGCGGGCATAGAGGGCCTCCCTGGACCACAGGCGGGCCAGTTTGAGAATGGCGAAGGGGGGGGGAGGGGGTTGTTCCTGCTGCCATTGGCTGAGGGGGCGTCCGGTGGCCATCTGGACCGCCAACCCTTGGCTGATGCGCTGGCCATCGTTTGGAGTCAATCGGGCGGCCAACACCGGGTCCATCTGGGCCAGCCGTTGGTGGAGGACGGGCCAACCCACACGGGCACCCTCCTCCTTCAACGCCTGCCGAATGGCGGGATCCAGGGGGGGAATCAGGACCAAGCCCTGTTCCACCGCCCGAAAATAGAGTCCGCTGCCGCCAACAAACAGGGGCACCCGGCCCCGTTGCTGGCAATCGGCCACCACCGCCCAGGCGGCCTCCCGGTAGCGGTCGGCACTGTAGGGTTGATCCGGGGTGGTCACATCCAACAGGTGATGGACCACCCGCTGCCGCTCCCAGGGGGTGGGCTTGGCGGAACCAATCTCCAATCCCCGGTAGAGCTGCACCGAGTCGGCGTTGACAATCTCCAGGGAAAAGTACTCGGCGAGGGCGAGGGCCAGAGAGGATTTGCCCGACGCGGTCGGGCCCATGAGGAAGATCAGGCGGGGAGGAGGCATGGGCGATCAGCGGCGGACGGGCATGGCATGGGGGCTTAATTTTTGGGGGCCTCGCCCCCAAACCCCCACCAGGGGGGATGATCCCCCCTGGACCCCACCATCCCTAACCCCGCGCTTTCAACCAGTTGGCAATGGCGGGCGGCACCTCTTTTTGGGCGCGCCCACTGACATAAATGCCAATATGGCCACCCTTGAAGGCAAATTCCGAATAGTCCGTACTGCCCACCAACCCCTTGAGTGCCTTGGACGAGGCCGGCGGCACCAGATGGTCCAACGTGGCATACACATTGAACACCGGCATGGAAACGTTTTTCAAGTCCACCCGCTGCCCACCAATCACCACCTCTCCCTTGATCAAACCATTGCGCTGATAAAAGTCCTTGATGAACTGCCGAAAGGCCTCCCCCGCCTGATCCGGCGAATCAAAGATCCACTTTTCCATGCGCAGAAAATTTTTCAGCTTGTCCGGCTGATCCAGCAAATCCACCATGTCCAGATATTTTTGCCCGGTCAAGCGATAGGGATTCATGGACAAAAAGGTGTAATTCAACAACCCGCCGGGAATGTTGCCCAGGGTGTCCACCATCAAATCCACATCCAGCTTTTGTGCCCAACGGCTCAACAGGTTTTCCGGCGTCTGAAAATCCACCGGCGTCACCGTCGTCACAATGTTGCGCACCTTTTCGGGATGCAGAGCGGTATAACAGAGACTGAACGTACCCCCCTGGCAGATGCCCAGCAAATTGATCCGGTAGAGATCATGCGCCTCGCAAATATGGGCAACACACCGATGGATATAACCATTGATATAGTCATCCAACCCCAGATAGCGGTCCGAACCGTCCGGGTAGCCCCAGTCGATGAGGTAGACATCCATCCCCTCATCCAACAACCCCTTGATCAGGGAACGGTCCTCTTGCAGATCCGCCATGTAGGGGCGATTCACCAGGGCATACACCACCAGAACGGGCACCCGGTGCCGCTTTTCCACGGCAGAATGATACCGATACAACACCAGCTTGTCGTCGGTGTAGACCGCATCCCGACCACTCACACCCGCCGAGATCGGCCCGGTCTCGCTCATCGAAGTCATGCCCGCAACCAACTTCTGGTTGAAACGCATCAGTTCCTCAGCCGCTTGCTGTGGGGTCATGCTAAATGGAAACATCCGTTATTCTCCTCTCTTGGCTGTCACCGCAGGTGCCGATCCCGACTTCTCACGTGCGGCAACACGCACCCTGGCTGCGGTTGCCTGCTTTTTTTCCTGCTGGTCAGGCGCGTGGGGCCGGGCAACCTCCAACAGGGTTTTCATGTCCGACAATTCCTGACGCAAATGGCGCACATCCAACCGATCCATATCATCACGCAAGGCACTCAACTCGGCACTGTGATCCAGGGCACGCAGCCCCTTGATCTCCTCCTCCAGCACCCGCACCCGCCGCTTTAAATCATGCACCTGCCGGTGAGAGGCATTGATCTCCCGCCGGGTCGGCATGTTGAGGGCCGCCAGCGTCTCGTCCAGCGAGGTCTGGACATGGCTTTGCACCCGCACCAGGGCATTGACCATCTCGGAATTGGCCTGCTGAAACGCACTGCCCCGGACAAAATCGGCATTGACCTCTTCACAACAATCCACCCACAACACATACAGGTCATACATCTTCTCGACGGGTGTATTGGTGGCCCCCCGCTCCAGCAATCGCTTGTGCAGCCGCTCCAAAGCCTGCACATTGACCTGGTTGGAGAGGGTCTGAAAGGTCTGAAAGGCCTTTTGATAGACCATCATGTCCCGCATCCCGGCCTGCATCTGCTCCTGTTTTTCGCGGTTCAAACCCAGGCCAGGCATTCCCAGCATCTTGTGCAGCCACTCTTCCCCCGCCGCATTCTGCCACCCATCGGGCTTGACGCTGCCCATCAGGTTTTGCAACTGGGAACTGGAAAAGAGGGGATTATCCTTCAGCATTCCCATCCACATCTGCAACGGCTGACCCCAGGCGGCCATCGGGTCCAGGGCCGCCTTCTCCCCTCCCTGCCCAGTGAACAGATCCTTCGCCTGTTGAATCGAACGATCCAGGGCTTTGGTCCAATCACCCCCATCCTGGGCCGTCTCCCCCACTTTTTGCAAAACCTGGAAGATCTCCTTGCCCAGTCGGACAAAACCGTTGGCCGCCGTCATCATGTTGGCCATCGCCGCCTGCTCCGGGGTGGCTTCCGGGGCATAAACCCCAAAGGAACGCATCCAATCCTCCAAGGGGGAAGCCGCCGCACTCTGTTGGAACCAGGGCTTGGACCAGGGCGCAGACCCCATCGACCCGGATGAGTTGGCCGCTTCCATGGCCTGCTGCAACCACTGCATGGGCCACTGCGCACCACCCTCCATGCCGGGAATACCGGGAATACCAGGGAAACCGGGGAACCCCCGATTCGTTTGCAGGTTTTCGCCCGCCATGGCGACCCAGTCGTTCCAGATCTTTCGCTGCAGTTCCGTCCAGCCCTGCATCCAATCTACCGAAAACGCGTCATTCGCCATGCTTCACCTCCCAGGTTCGAACCATCCATTGAAGACAACCCTACTTGCTGCTGGATTTGACCTGCTCAACAATATCGTTGAGATCCTGCTCGATCAACCCTTTCAACTCTTCCTGACTGCGCGTGAGCAGATCCATCGTCTGCTTGGCATTTTCCACCATCATCTTGCCCACGTCCGCCACAATATCCGCCTGGGCATTGACCACATCCTGCACCGATTTCAGATTGCCCAACCCCTTGATCTGCTTGGAGCTGACACTGACGAACGACTCGGCCGCATTCACCTGCTGCTTGGCCAGATCTTTCATGGTGCGCTCGTTGATCTTTTGCAGACCGGCAATGGAATTGACCATCTTCCGTGTGACATCCGCAACCTGCTCAGCAACCTTCTTGTCCATTTTGAGTCCCCTTGTGATCTATAAGTTCGATTTGATAGGTATCCAGACATGCTGCATTGCAGCAATGTTGCAATGTTGCAATGTTGCAATGTTGCAATGTTGCAATGTTGCAATGCAGCATAATCACCTCTGACACCCCTGTCAAGACTTTTTTTGCCCTTTCGCACCCATCAGCCCATTTTTTTTTGCCGCCCCCCGCCGCACCCTAAGGGCCATCCTCAGGAGGGGCCACCTCAGGGATTCGGTTGATGGGGAGGAGAGAGGCCCAAAATGCGATATTTTTCTGGGTCAAATCCCCCAACAGGGCCACCGGATCGATGGGCGTATGCAGATGGCTCTGCTGTTCGACAAACAGGGCCATGCTCTGAGTCAGGTACTCTCCCAACACCCCCTGCAACGCACCGCCATAAAAGCGGATGATCTGCTGCAAGACCTCCGTCGAGAAGACGGGCAGGCTGTCGCCCTCCGCCTCGCTGATGATCTGCAGCAGCACACTGCGCGTAATATCTTCACTGCTCTGTTTGTCCACCACCTGGAAAGGGATGTTGTCCAGCACCAACTGCCGGATCCCCTCCAGGGTGACATAGGTGGAACGTTCCGTATCGTACAATCGACGATTGGGATATTTGCGAATGACTCTCATGCGCGAACCGCCTTAATGGGCACCAACGGCACCGGTCATCAATGGATGAACTGACCGCCATTGACATCAATGTTGGCTCCGGTGATAAATCCCGCCTCTTCATGGACCAGAAAGGCCACCACGCGGGCAATTTCGTCCGGTCGGCCCAGACGCCCCACCGGAATTTGGGCCACAATCTTTTTGAGCACCTCTTCGGGAATCTTTTTGACCATATCCGTACCGATATAACCGGGCGAAATGGTGTTGACCGTTACCCCTTTGCTGACCCCCTCCTGGGCCACCGCCATGGTAAAACCGTGCATCCCCGCCTTGGCCGCCGAATAGTTCGCCTGACCGAACTGACCCTTGCGCCCATTGATGGAGGAGATATTGACAATGCGCCCATATCCCCGATCCGTCATGCCCGTGAACACCTGTTTCGTGACATTGAAAACACTGTTCAGATTGGTGTCGATCACCTCGTTCCACTGCTGTTCGGTCATCCTTTTCATGGTGGAATCCCGGGTGATCCCGGCGCAATTGACCAGAATATCCACCGGTCCGACATCCTTTTCAATTTGCTCCACGGCCGCCTTGCAGGCGGAAAAATCCGTCACATCGGCCTCGTAGACGACAATATCCAGCCCTTCGGCCTTCCGTTGCTGTTTCCACTCATCCAGATTGGGACACTCGAAGACGGGTGCGCAGGTGACGACCACCCGATAGCCCTCATTCGCCAATTTTTTGCTGATTTCCGTACCGATACCACCTGCGCCACCGGTCACCAATG
This sequence comes from uncultured Magnetococcales bacterium, assembly GCA_903913345.1. Taxonomy (GTDB): domain Bacteria; phylum Pseudomonadota; class Magnetococcia; order Magnetococcales; family Magnetaquicoccaceae; genus Magnetaquicoccus. The sequence continues at coordinate 5,898 of CAIWLA010000072.1, forward strand.
CCACTCTTTTGCTCATGTGTATATCCTCATTTCAGGGTCGATGAACACCATTACCGAACAGTCCAACGCCATTCAGGCAACGCACAGAAAGAAAGCACCCTCACGTGGGGGCGTTGCCCCCAAACCCCCACCGGGGGGGATGATCCCCCCCGGACCCCCGCAATCGTTCAAAAAAGAAGGGGGAAAGTCGAGGGACGATTCAAGCCGGAGTGACCTTATCGCTCAACCGCCAGAGCCACCCCCATGCCACCCCCCACGCAGAGGGTGGCCAGTCCACGCCGCACATCGCGACGGACCATTTCATGGATCAGGGAGACCAGAATGCGGGCACCCGATGCCCCAATGGGATGGCCAATGGCGATGGCTCCACCATTGACGTTGACCTTGGCCATATCCCATCCCAACGCCTTGTTGACCGCCATGGCCTGGGCCGCGAAGGCCTCATTGGCCTCGATCAGATCCAGATCAGAGACCATCCAGCCCGCCTTTTCCAATACCATGCGCACCGCCGGAATGGGACCGGTCCCCATGATTCTGGGATCCACCCCCGCACTGGCATAGGCCACCACCCGCGCCATGACGGGCAGACCCAACGCCCTGGCCCGTGCCAGCGAACCCACCAGCAGCACCGCCGCCCCATCGTTGATGCCAGAGGCATTGCCCGCCGTCACCGTGCCCGCCTTGTCAAAGGCAGGCGACAGACCGGCCATCCCCTCCACCGTGGAACCGTGGCGGGGAAATTCGTCCGTGTCAAAGATAATGGGGGGCTTTTTGCGTTGGGGGATTTCGATCGGAATGATTTCACTCTGAAACCGCTGGCTCTTTTGCGCTGCCTCGGCCTTCTGCTGGGACGATGCGGCCAGGGCATCCTGCTCCTGCCGACTGATCTGAAACTCCCTGGCCACATTTTCCGCCGTAATGCCCATGTGATAGTCGTTGAACACATCCCACAGGCCATCGGTAATCATGCTGTCCGTCAACTTCCACTCTCCCATCTTCACGCCATTGCGGGAAGAGGGCAATACATGGGGAGAAAGGCTCATGTTTTCCTGACCACCCGCGACCACGAGGCGGGCATCCCCACACCGAATGGCCTGCGCCGCCAGGGCCACCGCCTTCAACCCACTGCCACACACCTTGTTGATGGTCATGGCTGGCACCGAGACGGGAAAGCCCGCCTTCAAGGCCGTCTGCCGGGCAGGATTTTGTCCCACGCCCGCCGTCAGAACCTGTCCCAGAATCACTTCATCCACCTGATCGGGCGTCACACCAACCCGTTTCAACATCCCCGCCACCACCTGGCTGCCCAACTCACTGGCAGGGGTGTTCGACAGGGCACCCAAAAATTTGCCAACGGCACTGCGCCCGGCGGCAATAATAACAGCTTCCTCCATGTTGAATTCCTCCTGACCCGTGGCATAAAGAACATCTCCGTCACCGTTCATAGCAGATTTTGACGCCATTTGAAAAGGAGTTTATCTTGCAACAGTGTATTGTTTTTATAAAAATATAAACTTTTCAATTGGTTAAACATTAAAAAAACCGGATCAATATCCGTTTTCAGGGGGTGGAGCGATCCCGAAAGGGGTCAGAGATCGGCTCAACACGATGGCCTGGAAACGGTTCCCCAATCGTCTGCCACCCGAAGCC
>CAIWLA010000073.1 GCA_903913345.1 uncultured Magnetococcales bacterium
CCCCACGGCTCTGAACACTCTTTCCCTACACGACGCTCTTCCGATCTAGATCAAACCGGTCAAAACGGCGGATGATCGGCGCAAACCGTTGCCAGTCGTTGGGGGATGGCGGGTGCGTTGACCAAAAAAGAGTCCCAAAGCCACCCACAGCATGTAGCCATAGAGCGCGACGGCAACACCCAGATGGGCCGTCAGACGATAGGGGCTGACGTGGGGAATGTCCACCAAACCGCTCTTGACCATGAGCCAACCCACTCCCCCCTGCAAACCGCCCAGGACAAACATCATGGCAAACTGCCACGCCAACGGACGGTCGATCCGGCGACGCACCAGAAAATAGAGAAAGGGCAGGAGAAAGACCACACCCGTCAGACGACCGATCAGGCGATGAACATATTCCAACCAGAAAATGGAGCGGAATCCCTCCAGGGTCATCCCCCAATTGACCTTCATGAATTGGGGGGATTCACGATAGTAGCCAAACACGTTTTGCCATTCGGTCTCGTTGAGGGGGGGCAGCCAGCCCAGGACGGGATCCCACTGCACCATGGAGAGGCCCGATCCGGTCAAGCGGGTCAAACCGCCGATGACCACCATGACCACGATCATGGTACAACAGGCAAACAGCCAACAGGCGATCGCCTTTCTGTCGGTCGAGGTTTCCACTGGTTTATGCACGCGATCTCTCCTTTGCCTCTTGACCAAACGACAAAAATGACCAACGATAACGGCAGCACGTCCCGCAACCATTTTTGGATGGCGACCGGACGGCACCCAATCCCCATTGTGACAATACCGTGAAATGCGTTCTCATGCAACCGACCAACACCAAGGACACCATGCAACCCGACTCCCACTCCCTGACCCTGCCTGGCACCACCACCCGCCGTTTGGCAACCGGCTGGTTGATCCTCGCCCTCTGTTCTCTGGTCGGCGCGGGATTGGTGGTAATCCTGATCGTCCTGGCCCGCATGCCCGTCATCCACGATCTGATCCCCTGGACCGGCTCGTTTCGCACTGCACTGGTGATCCATGTCGATCTCTCCGTGCTGGTCTGGTTTCTCTCGTTTGCCGGTCTGCTGGCCAGTCTGACCCTGGCGGACCGGTTTGCAACACCGGGCAATGTCGCGCTGGGGATGGCCATGCTGGGGACGGCCATCCTCACCCTTTCCCCATTCCTCGGTGAAGATGCGCCCTTCATGAACAACTATGTGCCGGTTTTGAACAATGCGGCCTTCTTTCTGGCCATTGGCCTGTTCATCGGCGGTTTTTCCCTGTTTTCCCTCTTGACCCTGCTGGGCCGTCGTCCCGCCCTTCAGGCGGGCGAAAGAGGGTTGCGTTTTGGCCTGCTCTCTGCCCTGTTTCTCTTTTTTCTGGCCCTGGCCTCGCTGGGCTGGAGCGGGTTTTCCTTGCGCACCCAGGCCCCGCACGATGCCCTCTATTTTGAGGAGCTTTTCTGGAGTGGTGGTCATTTATTGCAGTTTACCCATGTCCAACTGCAAATGCTGGCCTGGCTATGGTTGGGCAGCCTGGCTGGCCTTCAGACCTTTCTGACGCCGCGCATGACCATTCCTCTCTTCGTCATGGGTGCGCTGCCCGCGCTGTTCGGACCGGTCATCCACCTGCTGTACGCCGTGGACAGTGGCGAACATCGGCTGGCTTTTACCGATTTGATGATCTATGGCGGCGGGCTGGCCTCCGTGCCTCTGGCTGTCATGCTCGGCTGGTCGTTGTGGGAGTCGCCACGGGCCACCACCCCCGAACAGGAAACCTTTCGGGTGGCGTTGCGGGCCTCTCTGCTCCTGTTCCTCTGCGGTGGCGTCATCGGCTTGATGATCCAGGGCATCAATGTCACCATCCCGTCCCACTACCATGGTTCCATCTGTGCCATCACACTGGTTTATATGGGCCTGACCTACCACATATTGCCCGGCCTGGGTTTTCGCCGTCCTTCGCCGCAATGGTCCCAGCGTCAACTCAATCTGTATGCCATCGGTTCTCTGTTGCATATCATTGGTCTGGCCTGGTCCGGTGGTCATAATGTCCAGCGCAAGACCGCCGGTGTCGAACAGGGGTTGACCACCCTGGCAGACAAAATACCCATGTGGATCATGGGGGTGGGTGGTGCCATTGCGGTGGTGGGAGGGATTCTCTTTCTGGTTCTGGCCTTTCGTTCCTTGCGTCAGGGTGGCCTGAGGTTGGTATTACTGCGGGTCCAGGGGGATCATCCCCCTGGTGGGGTCCAGGGGCAAAGCCCC
>CAIWLA010000074.1 GCA_903913345.1 uncultured Magnetococcales bacterium
CCATTCTCCTCTCCAAGCGCGAGTATGATTTGAGCAGCGGACCCCGCACCTTCGACTTGCGTTGGTTTCTGCCGGAAATCATGAAAAATGCCAAGTATTTCCGTGATATTATCATCGCCGCCACCATGATGAACCTGCTCAGCTTTGTCATGCCGCTGACCTTCCAGATCATGCTGGACAAGGTGGTGCCCCACCAAAGCCAGCAAACCTTGTTTACCTTGACCGTCATTCTGGTGATCGCGACGGTGTTTGACAGTCTGTTCACCTATGTGCGGCAAATGTTGATGATCTACGCCACCAACAAGATTGATGCCCAGTTGATTGTGCGCACCTTTGAGCATTTATTGCGTCTGCCCATGCCCTTTTTTGAGAGTATGCCAACAGGGGTGTTGATCCGGCACATGCAGCAGACGGAGTCCATCCGTTCTTTTCTGACGGGCGGTATGTTCAACACCCTGCTGGACGCCTCTGCCCTGCCGCTTTTGCTGGTCGGATTGACATTGTACAGCGGCCAACTGACCCTTGTGGTGCTGTTGTATACGATCGGCATCGCGGCCATCATCGGCTTCATGATACCCGCTTTCAAAAAACGGTTGGAATTGTTGTACAATGCCGAAGGTTCCCGAAATGCCGATCTGGTGGAGACGGTGCACGGGATGCGAGCGGTCAAATCCCTGGCCCTGGAGCCGTTGCGCAAGGCCTCCTGGGACCGCAAGGTGGCCAACTGTATCGAGCAACGGACATCTGTGGGACAATTCGGGGCGATTGCCGGTGCCATGACCCATGTCTTGCAGGGGTTGATGGGGTTGACCGTCCTCAGCCTGGGTATTTCTCTGGTGTTCAGCGGTGATCTCAGCATTGGTGCCCTGGTTGCTTTCAACATGTTGTCCCAGCGTGTCACCGGACCGCTGGTCCAGATTGTGGCCCTGATCAACCAGTATCAACAGACCGCTCTTTCGGTGCAAATGTTGGGTCATGTCATGAATTATCCGCCGGAACGGGATCCCAATCAACGGGGCATCCGTCCCGTCATCACCGGCCAGATTGAATTTCAGGATGTGACCTTCCGCTATGACAAGAGTGCAACGCCCGCGCTGCGTGGGGTCTCCTTCCGGGTGGAGGAGGGGCAGATGATCGGTGTGGTGGGCCGCTCCGGGTCGGGCAAGACCACCATCACCCGGCTTATCCAGAGCATTCACAGTGCGCAGGAGGGGATGATTCTCCTGGACGGCAACGATATCCGTCACTTTGAATTGCCCCATTTGCGGCGTTCCATTGGTGTGGTTTTGCAGGATAATATTTTGTTTCGCGGCACGGTTCGCGACAATATTGCCGCTGCCAAACCCGATGCCTCGTTGGCCGAAGTGATCGATGCGGCCCGGTTGGCCGGGGCGGATGAGTTCATAGATCGCTTGTCCCACTCTTACGAGACCTTTGTGGAGGAGGGGGCATCCAACTTTTCGGGCGGGCAACGCCAGCGCATTGCCATCGCACGGGCACTGCTCTTGAGTCCACGTTTGCTGATTTTTGACGAGGCGACCAGTGCCCTGGATCCAGAGAGTGAGGCCATCATCCGGCGCAGCATGAACAAAATTTCCCATGGGCGCACCCTGATTATTGTCTCGCACCGTCTCTCTTCCCTGACCTCCACGGATGCCATTCTGGTCCTGGACAAGGGAGAGGTGCTGGACCTCGCGCCCCATGCGGTGTTGTTGGATCGGTGTGCCGTTTATCGTCATCTCTGGGAGCAACAGACCAGCTTCTGATACCCGAAAAAAAAGGGGAAAGCGGTGAAAATACAAGAAAGGGACAAGGAGCTTCAAGATCGGATTCACCGGGCGGCGGAGGGGATCGGTGCCGCTGATGCCCTGCTGATCACAGCGGGAGCCGGTATGGGGGTTGACTCCGGATTGCCGGATTTTCGCGGCAACCAGGGATTCTGGCGGGCCTATCCGGCCATTGAAAAGATGCATCTGGCTTTTGAGGAGATGGCCAACCCCAAATGGTTCAAGCAACATCCCCGGCTGGCCTGGGGATTTTATGGTCACCGGCTCAACCTGTATCGACGGACCCAGCCGCACACGGGGTTTGCCCGTCTCCTGGCGATGGGGCAGGGCAAGAGGCATGGTCTGTTTGTCTTGACTTCCAATGTCGATGGGCAGTTTCAAACCGCCGGATTGGCTGAAGATCGTGTGGTGGAATGCCATGGTTCCGTGCACCATTTGCAGTGTACGCAGCCCTGTGGAGAGCATATCTGGAGCGCGCAGGGAACCCATCTGGCGATCAGTTCAGAGTCTTTGCAGGCCATTGGCACCTTGCCCGCCTGTCCCCAATGCGGTGGCCTGGCGCGGCCCAATATTTTAATGTTTCATGATAAATTTTGGGTGGAAAACCGGACCAAAGGTCAGGAAGAGGCCCTTTGGCAATGGCTGGAGGGGTTGATGGTGGGTGGGCATCGTCTGGCCATTGTGGAAATCGGAGCGGGCACTGCCCTGCCCACCATTCGGAAGCGATCGGAGTTTTATGCCAAGCTGCATCACGCCACCCTCATTCGCATCAATCCTCGGGATGACCATGTACACAAGGCGCGACATATCGCCTTGCCGTTGCCCGGTCAGGCCGCCATGGAGGCCATCTGGCAGGTGTGGAGTGAGCAGAATAAGGGGTGATCGGGGTGTTACAGTGGATTGGGAATATCGATAAACCGGTGTTGCACACCAAACTGTCCGGCCAGATGATCCCCCAGTGCCTGCACGCCAAACAGTTCGGTGCGGTGATGGCCCGCCGCCACAAAATGGATCCCCTCTTCCTTGGCAAAATGATAGACATGTTCCGTGGCCTCGCCGCTCAAAAACAGATCGGCCCCCTTTTGTTTGGCCTCCCGCAGCAGTTCCGGGGCGGCCCCGCTACAGAGGGCAATCCGTTGCACCTTTTCCGGGCCAAAGGGTAATACCAGCGGTTCCCCGCCAAACAATGCCCGCACCTGGGCGATAAACTGGGCCAGCGGTATCGCTGATTGGCCCTCTCCCATGGCCGAGAGATGGGTGCCCCGATAGAGACCGAACGGCTCTCCCACCGTCAGATGGAGGCGATGCAGGATCTGGGCGTTGTTGCCCAACCGGGGATGGCAATCCAGGGGCAGATGATAGGCCATCAGGCTGATGTCATGGTCCAGCAGCCATTTCAATCGTCTTTTCAATCCCCCTTCCACCACCCTGGGATCTTTTTCCCAGAACATGCCGTGATGGACCAGAACCAGATCGGCCTCCCACTCCGTGGCGGCCTGGAAAAGATCCAGGCAGGCCGAGACCCCGGTGACCAGTCGGTGCACCTCGGTCCGGCCCCGCACCTGGACGCCGTTCGGGGCATAGTCCGCGATGCGGGCGGTGTCGAGCAGGGCGTTGGCATACTGTTCAAGCGTGGCGAGCGGAACCATGATGGTCTCCTTGAGGCGTGGGAAACAGGGTCTGCAATACCCGTTCATAGACGCAAGTCAGCCGTTCCAGATCCGCGACCGCCACCTGTTCGTTCACCTGGTGGATGGTGGGGGAGAAGAGGCCGAACTCCACCGTTTGTGGGCAATCCAGGGAGATGAAGCGGGCATCCGAGGTGCCACCGCCGGTGGAGGGGGTGGGGGTGACGCCCGTGATCTCTTGAACACTTTGGCTGACCGCCTCCAGCAGGGGACCGCCAGCGGTCAGAAAGGGTTGACCGGAGAGGTGGGTGGTGAGGGTATAGGGGAGGGGGGGGACCGTCTGATCCAGCAGGGTGCGGATCTGTTGTTCCAGTCCGGCGGGGGTGGAGGCCGGGCTGAAGCGAAAATTGAAGGCAACACGCAGGGTGCCGGGGATGACATTGTCGGAACCATCGCCCGCCTGGATGTGGGTGAATTGGAGGCTGGTGGGCGGAAAATGGGCATTGCCGGCATCGAAACGGTGGTTTGCCAGACGGTCGATGAGGGGTGCGGCCCGTTGGATGGGGTTGTCGGCCAGCTGAGGATAGGCGACATGTCCCTGGCGACCGTGAAAGATCAAGCTGCCGTTCAGGGATCCTCGCCGACCATTTTTCAGGCCATCGCCCAGGGTTTGCATGCAGGAGGGTTCGCCGACCAGGCAATAATCCAGGGTTTCTCCCCGGTCCCGGAGCCAATCCAGCACACGGACGGTGCCATCGGTGGCCGCCCCCTCTTCATCGCCGGTGATGAGGAAGGAGAGGCTGTGGTGGTCGATAAAGTCCGGTCTATCGTGCAAAAAGCGGGCGGTGGCGGCCAGCATGGCGGCAACGCCCCCTTTCATGTCGTTGACACCGCGACCGATCAACATCCCATCCTGGACCTCGGCGGCGAAGGGGGGCGAACGCCAGAGATCGGGATCGCCAGGGGTGACGACATCGGTATGGCCAGCGAAACAGAAATTGTCTCCGTGGGAGCCAATCCGCGCATAAAAATTATCCACCTCGCCAAACCGCAGGGGGTGGATGGTAAAACCCAGTTCCTGCAAAAACCCGGTCACAATGGCCTGACAGCCCTGATCGTGCGGGGAGATGGAGGGCACCCGGACGAGGGCGATGGCCAGTTCCAGGGGGGAGGGG
>CAIWLA010000075.1 GCA_903913345.1 uncultured Magnetococcales bacterium
GGGGGAGGTTGTCCACCTGCTTGAGCGAGATGTCGGACCAGATGAAAAAGGTTCATGCCAATTCCACTTCCGCGTAGACCCTTGTCTGAGAAATACTCTTCAATCCACTTCCTAATTTGAACCTCAGCAGATTCAAACTTGACCCCTGGATCTGCGAATTGGCTTAGGCTGCCTTTGGAAATACCAGAAATGAATGCTTCGTAATGAAGCTTCTCGTCTTGGTAGACAAGCACCATCGGGCTGATATGCTCAGAGTCATCGGACCCTGATATTTCAGCATCAAACTCTGGCACATACCAACCGATCGGCAACATTTCAAGGAAGTCGGCGGTTGCAATCTCACCCGATTCCATTTGCCTTGCCAACTCTCTGATTAACCCGATTGAAACATGTCCGAGAGGTAGCCTCTTCCTCGGTTTGGGCTTTTCACCACCGGTCTCTTTCCCCCAAAGTTCATCAAAATCAGCCCATTGAATGGCTTCCCGCCAATCATCCATGAAAAGCACAATATTGGCAGTTTCAGTCCCGCCGAACTTCGGCCCTCTCAAGGCGCGGCCAACCATCTGACGCATAAGAATCTGACTGGTTGTCTGTCGAGTGAGGAAGACGCTCTGAACCATCGGAACGTCAGTTCCTTCAGTGAGCATGCGCACGTTGATGAGCACGTCCAACTCGTTGTTCCTGAATTTATTTAGCACGATAGCATTCTCGTCACGGGATCGACGGTTACGCCCGTCGACAGAACCTGGATCCGCGTCTATGTGTGAGTAGACGACATCAGCCCGCACCCCGTTCGCGATCAGTTTCTCGCGAAGGTAGTCACACTGAATCCATCGATCGGCGAAAACAATCGTCTTCCCGAATTCTTTGCGTCTATCGACGTATGTTTTCCAGATGACATCGTTGCGCGTCTGGTTTTGGGCCAGTTGGGTGATGATGTCTTCTGGGACATCCTGATAGGAGGCCCTCCATCGCTGGTATTGAACAGTATCGAACTTGGGTTTGAACTTCGTCGTGCATGGAATTGGAATCGGCCTCGCGAGGATTTCGGCTGCGATCAACCGGGATGCACTTACCTCGGAAATGATCCGCTGGGGGAATAGCTTAGTGAGCCATCCTGACCTCTTTTCGTCGCTGTACATGGGCGTCGCGGTGAGCCCAAGCAGCTTCATCTTTGGGGATTCCTGACGTAACGCGAGAATGAATTCTGCGTAAGAAGGGGCAGGAGAGTGATGCGCCTCATCAAACACCACCATCAATTTCCCTTTTGCAGCGTCTAGGAAAGCTCTCAGCGAGGCGTGGTTCTCTCTGAAGGCCCGCACAGCCGTCTGAAGTGTGCAGATCACCACGTCGTCATCTGCCGAAACATCCGCGATCCTGCCATGACCGATGGTCCCAGACACAACCTTGGCACGCAGGTATTCCTTTGGTTCATGGATGAGGCCGACTTCCATCTCATCAGCAGCATGGCTTCGTTTACCAAACCCATCCAAGGCTTGCTCAAGCAGGTGGTGAGTGTGGGCAAGCCAAAGTACCTTGTAGCCGTCACTCAAGGGATTTCGGCAGAGGAATCTGATGGCGGTGAAAGTCTTGCCAGCGCCAGTCGGGAGCACAAGCAAACCTCCGACCCCGGAGGTTGGTTCAGACTCGTACCACGCCCTGAGTTTGGCGAGTGCCTGGGTCTGGTGGGTCGCTTCTGCGCGCTTCGAAGGGTGCTTTCGCGCTTCGTTCAGATCGTATTTACGATCCCACTCATTGATTACACCCATAAAACCCACCTCTCGGAGTCGACGCTTAGTAAATACAAGTTAAACAGTGATTTTTAACAACAAAAACGAACTATCCACACTCAATATTCTCCTTCCACCATCGTAGTGCTTTTCGTTCGATTTGCTTCCGCTCTGTCTCATTGATATCTACACGAAGCACCTCCAGGCGCTTCAGTGGAACGTCGCCAGAATTAATCAACCTGAGCCCTTCCCCCCAGGATGTGAGTGGCAGATGAATGACATGGACTTGATTTACCCCCAGTACAGTGGCCTGGAATCTGACCTGGTCTAAATAGTCAGGCGGCACGACCCCTCCCCATTCCGCTTTGTGAACCTTAATCTCCGCGAGAATCCAATCAGAGGTCGGTTTCATTAGAATCAGATCTGGTGTAAAGCCAAGTTTCTTGCGAGAAATAAAGGCTTGAGAGAGAGATTCTCCTCGTCCAAGAATCCCTTTTGCCTTCGAAATAATAAGGGGTTCTAATTCGGAGCCAACCTTCATTGGAAGGTTCGGTGTGAAGACGCCCCCAAATTCAGTATCTAGTTTGTCGGAAATCACCTGATGGGCAGACTGCCAGCGACTCGTTCCGGTGATTTTCGGCCAGTCTGTCGCAGTAATGTGTTGTCGCCGCAAATCCAACCAAGCATCTCTGTTACTACTGGCATTGACATCGGTGATCGTGAACTTGTGCATCTGATTTCCTACAGTGAGCAAACAGCAATCAGGCGATAGGATGAACTGCCCGTTGTCACCTTATCGGCGTGGTTTCTATGGGTTCGATCGATCGTTAGGATATCTCCACTTGGCCAATAAACCACCCGAATGTCTGCAAAATGGAGAGGATCCTACCCTTTCTGCACTAAAGAGGATCAGTAAAGTCCGGCCAGCAAAAGACCCGACCAGGGTCATCACCCTCGACCTCTCTTCGAATGTTCCGCTGGCGAATGGCCACCATTTGTTCCGACCGATCAAAGGCTTCCACCATGACGCCCTCTTTGAAGACGAGTTCGTGGACCTCCTCGTACTTCCAGGACAACTGAGTCCCCATGTGGACATACAGTTGAGAAATAAAGCCGGAGCCCAGCAACAGTCTCCCCGTGTACTTCAGCGGGTAGCTTAGGTCCAGGTAGTGATTGTTGAACCAATCGTTCCCTTCACCTAGTCCCTTGGGTTTAACACCCTTAATGCTCGGGCCAACTATTGGCGCATAGTCTTTCCCGGCCAGAAAGATATGAAGCTGATCCAACACGAGGCGGCAGTCTGAGATCGCAAAACGCGCATAGAAGCCTCTCCAACAAGCAGTATTGGGCGCTTGTGGATTCATTCCAAGGTGGGTTGGCTTGAACCAGGATTTTTCATCGCTGATCCCGGTGATACTGAAATCACGATCTTTGTAGCGGAATCCATCACTGATTTGGCCCGTCATTTAAATCCGACCTCCTTCCACAACGTTCGAAGTGAGAATTGCTTGGCCTTTGCTCATACTCAGCATTTATGCTGACCGCCGCAGGGATCGAAAATCGTGGTTTCGATAGGTAGTCAGAACATCACCACAAAGAGCACACACCACCTGAAGCCCTGCATAGGGACGAAGATCCACACCGTCTCGGGAGGCAAATCGGACTTCCTTTTCACCAATGGCGTAGATTTGCGCCCCCCGAGCCCAAACCATGCGCCCATAGGCCAAGACGGCTTCCACGGCTGCTGTGGAAATCCGCCGAGCGTCCATCCGGACTCGGGCGTGGTTCGTCAAGGGCAAGGGATGGACCAGCGATGGGCTCATGAATCACCTCCAGGAACTCCATTTTCTCGCCTACGGCTGGACAATGTTTGTCCAGTTATGACAACACTATAAATATTCTTATCATTAATAATTAGATAACATTTCAGATCCGCACACCCCACGAGATATCTTCGCTAAGATTGGGATCCAAAATTCAAATGGAATTCGGAAGTAAGACCTTTACTCAATCTGAGCGGAAGTGACTAGGAATCCGACCTACCTGAAGGGTCAAATCAGATCAACCGGGCAGGAAAGCAGCAATAGGCCCCAGTGACTTCTAAAAATGACCCGCTTCCGACGCTTTGTATGCGGCGGACTAGATGGGTGGACCAACCAAGATGCAGCGATTCTGGCGGGTTTCCACTGCCCAACCATCTGGCGTCGAATAGATCCTGCGGATTGGCCCTTTGGCGATGATGTGCCCGATGGGGGCACCGTCCACTGTCAACCAATCAGCACGGTTGTCTGACCATACCAGAACAAAATTGGAGAACGGCATGACCAGGAACTTGCCGGAAGCCTGGATGCGCCCAAGCACCTTGCCTTGGCCGAGAACCAGGATGTGGTCCTCCATGTTCAAGTAGAGCCTTCCGAAAGCTTCCTGGAAGCCGCCCGGGAAACACGAGAGTTCATAAGCCTGTAACGGTTCCCCGGCTTCGCTAATCTCGAACAAGATCCCCGATGAAGTGGCGGCGAAGACTCGCTTTCCGTCCCCGGAAAATCGAACGTAGGTCAGCCAATCGGCTGCCGTGGCTTCACCCACCGAGAAGGAGAATTCGATGGAGAGACCGACCTTTTGACCATCGACCTCCACACTGACCTCTTCCTTGCTGTAACTGTCCTTATCGACAAAACGGGACCGGGGCGGCCCCTCCTGAAGGTCATCGGGATCGACTCCCGTGATGACACGATAGGCATCATTGATGGCCTTCATCCTTTCATCGGCCTTCGGGTTTGTAGAAACGTCGGGATGCCATTTCATTGCCTGGGTTTTCCTCGCCGCCTTGATCTCATCCAGAGTCGCCGGGAACGAGAGCCCCAGGACTTTCAAGGCCTGCCGAATGTGCTCCGGCACGACCTGGGCCTCCGCCGTCTCGATGCGAAGCCAGTTCTTCTTGATGGGCATCTGGAGACCCCAAAGGGGCTCACCAGCGGGCGTGAGGCACCAAACCTGATCGATTGCACCCACGAGCGCCCTGGAGCCATCAGATGACACATCTGCGTCCTTGATCATGCGGAAGGGGTCGCGATCACCGAGCCGCATCGCCTTGGCCCTGTTTTGGACCATGGATAGTTTCGTGGTGTCCATGGTCCATAACGGCTGAATGTCGGCATCGAATGTAGCCAACCTCCCGTAGAAACCAAGGTCGGAAAGGACTACTCCCTCGGTATGGGCTGCCATCCGGAAAAGCTCATCGGTCTCCCGACGGACGCGGAGGCTGCCATCCCGGTTCACGACCTCCACCGTTGACCCACTCCACCCGGCCACGCCGTTCTTCTCATACCTCTTGACGAAGAAGAAGCCATCCCTGAACGCGAAAGCCAGCTTGAACATCGGATCGGGACCGGAGCCCTTGGGGAACTTCTCCTGCCTGGAGATGGTCCATCCTGGGCCATTGGCATGGAATGCAGATCCCTTGGGCAGTTCGTCCGGTCGAAGTGGAAACGCGGCCACGCGAGGCACCTTCAGGCAAGGGATTCTTGCTGGATCGATCTCCGGGCAGCCACTCCGCCCTGACGCTCCAGTCGTGACCTTCGCGGGAGCCATGGGAGCGGCGGTCGCCGTGGGGGCTGAAGGGGAGCCCTTCCCGAAAAGCCGAGAGAAGAACGACATGGCTACCTCAGTTCGGTTTCTGTTCGCCTTTGCCCAACGGCGATTCACTTTGTGGCTTGGTTCCCGGCTTGGGCCAACCACCCTTAGGCTTTGGCGCTCTGATTGCCTGACCGATGTCATCCTCCCAATCCCCTTCGAGTGTGAGGGCATCAGGCTCAGGTGTCTTTTCCACGGGTTGCTTTTGGAGGGACATGGCGGATCACGACGAGGACAGCGGTTTCAGGAAAGGGTCTCGGATTCCCCTTCGAACAATTCGGTGGTGGCGTCATAGAGGATCTGGCTCTGGAGCCACTGACGACCCTTCGCGGGATCATCATGGAGGGCTCGTTCAATGGCAAGCGTCTCGCGATACTCCTTCGCCTCAGAGGTCATGGTCCACTGCGCCTTGATGCCGAGCTTGTCCAACTCCTCGCGGATGATCGTGACGGGCACCCGGAAGAACTCCTTCCGTGGATTGACCTTGTTGACCTGGGCGGTGAGGAAGTGGCGGTGGAGGGCTGTTTCCAGCGCCGGAGCATCCTCGTTGAAGATCATGGCGTGGACATCAAAACTGAAGGGAACGCTGGCATCGCCGAGTTCCCGAACACGGTCCAGGGGTTCCAGGCGGCGTGTCAGGCCGATCTTGAAGACATCCTCTCCGAATGAACCCACATTCGAGATGACATAGACATGCCCCATCCGTGTCTGCTGGGCCATGGACATCGCCCGCTGGTTCCTTTCCTCTGCTTGACGGAGTTTCTCGACCATCTCGGCAAGCTGGGCTTCAAACTTCTCCCGCTGCTCTGCCGATGCCTTTTCGACCTGGGCTTGAATCTTCTCCATGGCCTTTCGAAGAGATTCCTCTTCCTTGGCTGCTTCCCTCATGGACCGTTCAAACTCACGCTGGGCGCGTTCCTCCTCCCGAATCTGGTCCTTGATCCGCCGCTGCTCCTCCCTATCTCGAAGCTTGATTTCCTGGACGGTGGCAGCCCATCGCAGTTCTGTTAAGCGGGCATCCAAGTAGCCTTCAAGGATTCTGGCGCTTCGAAAGGCGGCACCGTTGTAGTTCACCAGATTGAAGGCGTCTCTGATTTCCTGCTCCAGCTTCCCTACATTGTCGTTCTTGGTCCTGGAGAGGATGCTGTCCACCTTGCCGTTGAAGGCATCTGTGACGAACCGGATGGCGGTTTCCTTTCGGTTGGCCTCGACGTAATCGCAGGTGGCGGCGGTGTGGCCCTTTACCATCAGCCGTGAACGCTCCCTGGCGTTCTTGAGTTCTTCCCCGGCTTCGGTGAAGCCATAGTCGCTGGCCAACTCGTCCAGAAGGCTGCGTGAAGGGATCACGTACTGGTCGCCATAGCCTTCGATGAGGTTCTTCATGGCCTTGGCGATCTGCTCATAGCGCTCGGCATTGCGAACGGCTTCGAAGGCACTTCCGGCTATCTCCTCGCCCCGTTTCGTGGCGTTGTCGATGACGCTCTTCGCTTCCCGATGAGCCGAACCCATGATCGACTCGACCTTCTCCCGAGCTTCCTTCAGGGCTTGATTGGCCTGGGACCGAAGGTTCTTGGCTTCCTCTTCCGCCTTGGTCAAGGCGTCTATGGCATCCAGTCCAGCCTTCTCGCGCAAGCTGTTGGCGGCTCTCTGCGCTTCGTCTGCTGTGCGTCTGGCTTCCGCCAGGATTCGGTCAGCCTCGGCCTGGGCATCGAGTATGGCCCTGAACCTTGCCAACGCATGGTTCTCGGCCTGAAGGTCCGCATTCGCCTTGGCGCTCGCCTCGATTTCAGCGTTCAGCAGTGCCTGCTCCTTGGTGGCCGACTTCTTCGAAATGAAGAGGTATATGCCGAGACCAACGGCGACCAGGATAAATAGGAGGTCCATTAGATCACCTCGGAGTGGAGAATTCCTTTGGTTATATCAGGGAGCAGGTTGGTGAACCCGCAATTTGTGCTCTTAGGATCTCCTCCTCCTCGTCATGCCAACGGTGTGGACTGAGTCGGTTCTCGTTGGAGCAGACGATTCTCTACCGACGCCCGGATGACCAGATAGGCCCGTTCCCCATGGTTGACGGTGCAGGACAAAAATGGGCATTCGGTATCTGGTTCAGTTACTGACTTCGCTGAGCGCATGGGCCAATTTACCCGGATCAAGTGGGTGAAAACTGTTCTCGCAGCCGGTGCTGCCAGCGAGGTCAGACATGATTCAGCCCAGGAAGAGAAGACAAGCCCAGGTGAGGAACCGGGGAAGACCAGGTAGCTTCTGCGGACTCACCTGAAGGGGGTATGACCATTGGCCACTGCCCCTTTTTCATTTTCAAGCCCACGGGTTGGACCGAGGACTTCACCTTCCCCAAACGAGCACCTTCAAGCCTCTGGACGGCTGAAGCGCCTTGGTCCTTCCCTGATCACTTCTTCGCATGACCCGGATCCTGATCCGCAGCGCATTCCACGGATGACCCATGTCCATCACTCCCGAGGCCCTTCGCGGCCAGTTCAAGATCTCCCAACTCGGCCAGGTATTCGAGGCAACCCTTCACCTCTGCATGGAGGAAGGATTTCCCCGCCACCAGCTTCACTACCAGCCCTCACCGCTCATCCCTGATGACCGTGAGAAGCGGCTGGTCCTCCCGGATGCTCAGGTGGCCTGCATCTTCGGCCTGACTCGTTTCAGTTCGCTGAACATACCCGCTGCGGATCAGGCCGCCTTCACCCGCAAGCCTCCGTATGAATCGCTGTATCTGACCTTGCCTGTCAGTGAACTCGGCAAGGCCAACCAGCGCCGGATTCGATTCCTCCAGGAGGCCGAGAATCTCTTCTTGGACCTCGCCGAACACAAGGATCGCGTGTTCGTACAGTCCGTCTCCCACCGCCGACTGGTTCATGGGCGGATCGTGGTTCGGCACCAGCCTGTTGCGGTCTTCAACCCTTCAGGGAAGGTGCTCTGGTTGCACCCGGAGGCCCTGCGATTCGGGCTCATTGATGCCGAATTTCCCCGCTCCCAGAAATGCCGCCAGCTTGACCGACCCGCCATCCACATCCGGAACCAGCCCGAGTTCAAGGCGCTTGATGAGGAGGGTCTTCCTATCTGGTACCACGAGGCCCGCCAGCGCCTGCACGAGGCTGGTAAGGACGACCTGATGGCTGAAGCCTTGATTGGCCTTCAAGCTCAGAGCCTGCTCCAGATCAGCATCGAGCAAGAGGCTGAGGACCAGCTTCGGACCGTGGCCCAGGAGTTCCTGACCGACTTCGAAACCTATTTCGGCATGGGCGGACTGATGCCCATGCCGGGAATTCTCGATCCTTCCTAGATCCACTCTTTTAAACCCTAGGCTGCTCAGCGGCCCGCCCTACCTACGTGCCTCTGCGGAGGCGCAGACACCTCATGCCTTCACCGAAGGCCAACCCCACGAAAGGAGTCTTCATCATGAAGACCAAGCCCCTCAAGACCACCCAGAATGCCCTGATTGCATCCGGGCCCACCATCCAGTGCCCCGAGTGCGGGGCCGCCATTTCCATCACCGATGCGGTGGAACAGGCGGTCTCAGTCCGCACCGCTTCCGCTCAGGAGGCCGAGACGCGATATAGGCGACAGGAGGCAAAACTCAAGGCGGACAACGAGGCCCGATTGCGCGAACTTGAGAACCGGCTTCAGCAGGATCACACCGAGCACCTGGAGAAGCTCCATGCCGAAAATAGCGAGGACCGGGCCGCCTTCCGCAACAGCATCGTGGAATACAACATCATCCGGGATCGTGAAGCCGACGGTCTACGCAAGCTCCTGGATGAGGCCAAGGCGGAAGCCGCCCAGAAATTCCAGGAGGGCCGGGCTACCACCACCACCCAGATGAAGACCCTCCAGACGCACCTGGAGAAGGCCCAGGCCGAGCAGGCCAAAGCCAAGGAAGCATTGGCCGCCGCTGAGTCGAAGGCTGCCTCCGCCCAGTTCGACCAGCGGGCCGCCTTCGAAAAGGGCCGTACCGAAGCGCTCCAGACCTCCCAGCGCCAGATGCAAGACCTCCAGAAGCTCCTGGACGAGGTGCGAACCCAGTCCCTGAACCGAGAGAAGGACCTCGACAAGCGTTTGGCTCAGTCCATCCAAGAAGCCGAAGCGCGGACCGCTGCCCAGGGGGCCCGGAAGCAGAAGGCCGACCTGGAAGCTGCCCTGGAGGCCGAGCGCGCACGGGTGCAGAAGGAGGTGGCCCGGGAGCATGCCATTGAGCAGCAGGGCCTGGAGACCCAGATCCAGCGGCTCCGGCAGGAGATCGAGGCCCTGCACCGTAAGGCCGAGAGCGGCCCCTCCGAGGTCATCGGTGATGCGGCGGAGGAACTCCTTGAGCGGGATCTCAGGGATGCGTACCAGGGCGACGGGGATACCATCCTCCGTACCAGGAAGGGCCAGTCTGGTGCGGACTTCCTCATCACGGTCCCCCGGGCCGGGGGCCGGAAACTCCTCCTGGAGTCCAAATGGACCCAGGCCTTCGACAAGGGCTGGCTCACCAAGGCCCGCGAGGACCGGAAGAACGCCGGGGCCGAGGTGGTCGTGATCGTCACCCGCACCATGCCCAGCGGAGTCGATCACCTGGCCCAGATGGGGGATGTCTGGGTGACCAGCCACAGGACGGCCCTGGCCTTGGTCACGGCCCTGCGGCAGGGATTGGTCGCCGTGGAGCGGGCCCGCCGAGCCGCCAGCATGGATGAGGCTCGGGTGAACGAAGTGAAGGCCTACCTCAGCGGCCCGGCGTTCCGGCAGCAGGTGGAGCAGGTCGTCACCCTCGCCGCCAAGTTGGACGAGGGACTCACGCGAGAGCGCACGCAGCACGAGCGAACCTGGAAGGAGGGCCACGCGGCCTTCGAACGCATCCTCAGCGCTGCCATCGGCATCTGGACGGACCTAGAGATCCACAGCGGTCAGGGGCTGTCGCCGAGCGAGGTCATGAGGCCTTACCTCCAACCCGAAGATGAGGCACCCAAGACGAAACGAAGGGGGCGTGCTGCATGAGAACTAGAGGCACCCCAAGTTGACGCCCGGCTCAGCCGGGCGTCTAAATGTGTGGACCTTTGTAGACCTGAAGGTCCCGTCCACATGTGACCCTCCTCGTTGTAGGCCCTAGAAATACTGAGCACCCTAAGGGGGAATGATCTTGCTTCTCTGCAATGCCCCATCGAGAGCCCGTTTTGGGCCCCCCCGATAGGTTTACAAAGACCCCGTGGTGGGCCGGTCGAAATTTTCGTCCGAATCGTAAACCTCAGCGATTCGCATACCTGGGTGCATGTCGACGCTCCGGAAGGCCCTGCTCGTGCCCAGGCGGGGATTCTCGGTTTGAGCAGAAAATTACCCGAGACTGGTGGCGATTCCCTTCATCGCCAGAAAACCGAGGCAAATGGACAGTAAAAGGCGAAGACAGCGTGTAACAATCACTCATTACTACAAGGAGATCCTCAATGAAATTCCTGTTGGCCATCCTGTGTGTTGTCCTTAGCCTCGCTTGCTCAAATCCGAAGAACACTCGGATTCCGAAGGACCTGGCCAACATGGAGTCAATTAAGCCTGCCGTGGAAAAACTGAAACAGGAGGAGAAGGAACTTCTCACTGGTTATCTGATGAGGCACACCCTTGGCTCTGCAATGGGCGCTGCTTTTGGTGCCAAGTCAGATCCAATCCCTGACGGGATGACGATTGGCAAGGCCATAGACGAACAGAGCCAATTTGTTGCCAAGGTTAAGGCGAATGAGGCGACAGAGAAGGCCGCGAAGGAGAAGTTGGAGGCGGCTAGGAAAGCCCTCGCAGAGCAAATGGCCCAGGTGCTATCCGTCAAGCCATCGGAGATCAGTCTCCATCTTGCGACATTCCGTGACTACGACGTAAACAGCTATATCAAGCTAGTGTTTGTGTTCGAGAACAAGGGCCAAAAGACAATCACCGGCATTAAGGGGATTGCGACATTTCGGGACAAATTCGGCGATGTGGTCTCAAGTCTACCCATGAAAGTGGAGGAGGAGTTGAAGTCCGGAACTGCCACGACCGTCAAATTGTCCAAGCGTTACAACCAGTTCGATCATGACGATCAGAAACTTGCAGGGCTCGATGCGAACACAGTGAAGTTCGAGCTTGCCCCGGAGGTTGTACTGTTCTCGGACGGGACAAAATTCGAGGCCCCGGCGCAAGAGAAAAAATAGGTAGGGCCGAGGTAGTGGAATAGAGAGGTTTCATGCGGCAGAAGTGGACCTTGAAGGATCTTCAGGACTTGGCCCGAGATAGTGGGGGGGAGTGCCTGAGCGGGTCCTATCTTGGAGTGAAGGCCAAACACCATTGGCGCTGTGCTGAAGGGCATGAATGGGAAGCTCGTTCGGACAGCATTAGACGTGGAACATGGTGCAGAACCTGCCTTCATCAAGGTCTACGTTCTTCCATTGAGGAGTTCCACGCAATAGCTCTTCAGCGCGGTGGATCATGTCTTTCCACGACCTATATCAACAAGGAGTCGAAACTTCGCTGGAAATGCGCCGCTAACCATGAGTGGGAGGCGAAACCGGGAAACATCAAGACCGGTAAGTGGTGTCGGATCTGTGCAACAAAGCGGACCTCGAACGCACAGCGGAGTTCCATTGAGGAATGCCAGGCAGTAGCTATGGAACGAGGAGGAGAATGCCTTTCCACTCTTTATGTGGACAGCAAAACCGATCTTCTTTGGCGTTGCTCTGAAGGGCACGTATGGGAGGCAAGGCCAGACAATATCAAGTCAGGTAAATGGTGTCGGACATGTGCAACAAAGCGGACCTCAGACGCGCAGCGGGGTTCCATCGCGGAGTGTCTGGCAATTGCTATGGAACGAGGCGGGGAGTGCCTTTCCACTGTTTATGTGGACAGCCAAACCAACTTGCTTTGGCGTTGCTCTGAAGGGCATAAGTGGGAAGCTATCCCAAATAGTGTGAAGCGTGGTTCATGGTGCGTTCAGTGTTCGGGCAGGCTGAGCGAAGAAATTTGTCGAGCGGTGCTTGAACGACTCACAGGAGAGTCCTGGCCAAAAGTTCGACCATTGTGGTTATTGAGTCCTCGCGGTGGTCGCATGGAACTTGATGGATTCTGTGAGTCCTTGTCGATTGCCTTTGAATATCAGGGTGCTCAACATTTCCAAGAAATTCCATATTTCCATAAAGATGAGCAGGCATTAGATCAGGTCCAGGCTTACGACCGGCATAAGCAATACCTTTGTGCAGAGCATGGGATCAAGCTGATCGAAATTCCATTTAC
>CAIWLA010000076.1 GCA_903913345.1 uncultured Magnetococcales bacterium
ATGCGACCGATGGGTATCCCTTTGGGAAAGATGCCACCCACGCCGGAGGTGACCACCAGATCACCGACACGGATATCGGATCCCTTGGGGACAAATTCCATCTCCAACAGCGGTTTGTTGCGTCCTGAGACGATGGCGCGCACCCTGGAACGTTGGATCAGGACCGGTACGCGGGAGTTGAAATCGGGCAGAGTCAGGACCAGGGCGGTATGTTGAGAGGTCTGAACGACCCGTCCCAGCAGACCACCACCCGACTGTGCCGTGATACCCAACACGGTGGAGTCGGGCGTGACACCCTCCTCCTGGCCCGCATCGACGAGAAAAGAACGGGCGAAGGCGGAGGAGGAGTTGCCGATGATCCGGGCCACCAGCTCTTGCGGCGAGGTGTTGGGGCGCATACCCAGCAACAGGCGGAGTCTCTGGTTTTCCAGGGACAACTCCTCCATCTGGACACCGAGGGAGCTGAGACGATCCATCTCCAGTTTTAATTTATGGTTTTCCTGTTCAAGACGTTGCCAGCCATGGAGACGCTCATAGACACTGTACGAGGCCGCGATGGGGGTCTGAAAGAGACGCAGCAGAGGCCCGATGCCATCCAGCACCAGCTCCTGGAGCAGATCCCGCCCATGGCCGAACAGGGAATTGGATCCGGCGGTGGGGGAAAGGGTCAACAACAACAGTGCCGCCAGCAAGGCCAACGAGACCAGCAGTGCATGACGAGACTGTTGTTTCATCACCATCATGGTCTAACCCATTGCATCCGATCTGGATGGGAAGGCGATACAGAGGAAAAGGGGGCGCATCGGTCAGCGATCCATCAAAATATCCGACATGGCATCCAGCTCTTCCAAGGCCCGTCCTGAACCGAGGGCCACGCAGGAGAGGGGATCGTCGGCGACAATCACCGGCAGTCCGGTCTGTTGGGCCAACAATTTATCCAGCCCCCGCACCAGGGCACCGCCGCCGGTCATGACAATGCCCCGATCCACGATGTCGGCGGCCAGTTCCGGCGGTATCTGTTCCAGGGCGACACGCACCCCGTCCAGGATGGCGTTGATCGGTTCGGACATGGCCTCCATCACCTCCGGGTTGGTGATGACCTGATGCTTGGGAACCCCATGGATCATGTCCCGTCCCTTGACCCCCAACTCCAATTTTTCCGCAAGGGGAATGGCGGAGCCGATCTGAATTTTTATGTTTTCGGCGGTCCCTTCGCCGATCATCAGGGAATACTGGCGTCGTATGTGGGT
This sequence comes from uncultured Magnetococcales bacterium, assembly GCA_903913345.1. Classification (GTDB taxonomy): domain Bacteria; phylum Pseudomonadota; class Magnetococcia; order Magnetococcales; family Magnetaquicoccaceae; genus Magnetaquicoccus. The sequence goes on from CAIWLA010000076.1 coordinate 1,251, forward strand.
GATGATGGCCTCGTCCATCTTGTCGCCGCCGATCCGCAACGAACGGGAATAGACAATGCCGCCCAGGGAGAGAATGGCAATCTCGGTGGTGCCGCCCCCAATGTCCAGCACAAGCGATCCGGTGGGGTCAGAGACCGGCAGACCTGCGCCAATCGCGGCCGCCATCGGTTCTTCGATGAGGTAGACCTCCCGCGCACCCGCCGCCGAAGCCGATTCACGGATCGCTCGCCGTTCCACCTGCGTAGATCCACAGGGCACGCAGATCAACACACGAGGACTCGGACGGAAAAAACGATTCTCATGCACCTTCCCAATAAAGTGCTGGAGCATTTTTTCCGTGACGGTAAAATCAGCGATGACGCCATCCTTGAGCGGTCGAATCGCCGTGATGTTGCCTGGCGTGCGACCCAGCATCTTTTTGGCTTCCATCCCAACGGCAGCGATGGTTCTGGGGCTGTTGGGAGCAGATCCCTGACGTATGGCAACCACCGAAGGCTCATCGAGTACGATGCCCTTCCCACGCACGTAGATGAGTGTATTGGCGGTTCCAAGGTCAATGGAAAGGTCAGTGGAGAACAAGCCGCGTAGTCGTCCGAACATCAAGGCGCAACCCGAATAGGGTGCCTACACCGAAGAAGAAATCGGCACAGGCAAAGTGGGTGGAAAACGATAGCCCGTGATTCTATCGGTACTGGTACAGCTAGGCAAGATACGAAGGTGGGCTGCACCAACACCCACCCACAGACCTACCTGGCAACACAACCAGCCGCGTGCCAGATGCGTCGCCTGCTCCCCCTGTTGAGCGACGACGAAAACCCTCAACGCGCCCGAAAGGTGATACGAGCCTTGCTCAGATCGTAGGGAGTGAGTTGGACAGTGACCTTATCGCCGGTAAGGATGCGGATGTAATGCTTGCGCATGCGCCCAGAGATGTGGGCGGTCACGACGTGTCCGTTCTCGAGTTGTACTCGGAACATGGTGTTGGGAAGGGTTTCGACGACAGTCCCTTCCATTTCGATATGGTCTTCTTTGGCCATGCAGTTACTGGTTTGACTCAACGTAGAAAGAACGATACCCCCCCTGCTGGGACATCGTCGTACCCGGATCGGAATCCACACTTGGCTTGCAGGGGAGCGTACTCTACCGCAATAACGACCACATGGCACACAATCCGTCCGAATATTATTGAGAAAATGTTTACAACCACTCTACGAGGGCGGTTAATGCCCTGTTTGTCGGTCAGTGCACCGTCTGCAATATCGCGACCAGGACGGCGATCCCCATGCCCATGGTTGTGACCACGATGCGACTGCGGCCATGCCTTTGTTCTTTGGAGTAAACCCCTTCTATGTGGCTCATGATGTGTTGCGGACTGCTCGCACGAAGCGGCAAAAGCCGCTAGGCTAGGGTGAACCTCACCCAGACTGTGCGAACGAACAAGGACGATGTGCATCGGATGACTTCCCAGTTACGTGAGGGAATCGTGGCAGCGCAGCCCAGGCCAACCTTGTCGGGCGAGGGTGAGTGCGATGAGGTGTATGTGGTTGCAGGAC
>CAIWLA010000077.1 GCA_903913345.1 uncultured Magnetococcales bacterium
GCCACAGGCGGGCACTGCCCAAGGCTTCCGCCCCGCCCGACACCTCCCAACTGGGCAACCCCTGGGGAAAACCGGTTACCCGAATCTGCGACTGGTGCGTGGCCACCGGTTTCAGCAATTGCAGATCAAGAATTTCGAAAAAACGGTGGTATACCTCGCTCAATGTATGCAGAAAGAGTCCATGATGGCCGCTGTCGGTCAGATTGACATCAAAGGCCGATGCCGGCTTGGCCTCGCGCAACACCGCCTGCGGAAAAACCATAAAATGGTTATGAATCATGCGGATGGAGGGCACACCCGGCTTGTTCAAGGGCCAGGTGGAATCCAGGCTGGCCTCACCACACAGAATCAATGCCTCCTCCGGGTCGGGATATTTTTCCAGCATATAGGAAAAAATGGTCTGGGTCATCCGGCTCCACACCTTTTTTTCCCGGACGGAGAGTTGATCCCGGCGGACCGGACGACCCAGTGGATTCAAAATACGCTGTGAGGTATCCAGGATGATGGATGTATCAAATTCCAGGCTATGGCCCAGCAGTTTGCGGTAGAGGAGAAAATCTTCCGGGGTTCGCAACAGGCCGTTTTCATTGGCCAAATGTTTCAAGTTGCACGGGCTGTTAAAAAATTCCACCGCCGTCATCCCTTCGGGAACGGCCAACGGCATCTTGAGCCGGGGTGTCACAACTTCTCGTGGTCCGATCTCCATACCAGACTCCTCAGTGCCCATCGTTCAGATATTTCATCTGGTCAGAAGAAAAAATCCGGCTGCGCTCCAGGCCACAATAGTCGAATATATGGCTGGCCTGCCGGAAATGGTTCTGTGCCGAATCCGTCTCCCCCTCTCTGTCCGCAATCACCCCCAGCAGCACCAGATCGGCACCGATCCCCAACAGATTTTCCAGAGAACGATCCATCTCCAGAACCTGGACAACCTCCTGCCTGGCAACAGAGAGGGCACCCTGTTTGAAATGAATACGCGCCCGGTTCATCAGAGTGGCGGCCAGATCCCGTGCAAAACCCCTCTCCCTGGCCTCTCTTTCCGCCTGATCCAGGGCGGCATGGGCCTCAGGATAACGATCCAACCCCCCATAGGCCACGGCCAAACCGTTCCATATCATGACATGGAAAACCGGTGGAAAGGTTTTTTCCTGATCCAATTGCCGCAACAGAGGTTGATACGCCGCCACCCCGACTTCAAAATGGCCCTGTCTGACCTGGAGGGTGGCCAGATTGATCTCCGACTGGAGGCGGGAGACGGCATCATTCAGTGCCTCGAATCCCCTCCTGGCCTGAGTGAATTGCGACTCGGCCTCCCGGAAATCGCCCCGAACCAGATGGATGGTACCCAGATTCAGTCGCGCAGTGGCAATGCCCGGTTTGTCATCCCGCAATTCCGCCAAATGGAGCACTTTGCGATATTCCGCCATGGCCGATTCGGTATGACATTCCTGAAAGAGTTGCGCTGCCTTGTCGCGTGTGGTGTGCCACTTCTCGGCCAGGGGATTGGATGAAGGGGCCACGGAACAGGCCGTCAGAAAAACCATCACCAACAGGGTGGAACAACAGCGCACATGAGACATGATCTCTCTTCCTGGACATCACGGAGTGATAGGCGTTTGGATCATCGGTAAATCGCGTGGCGTATAGGTCAACCGACCATCCGAGCCATCCTTCGTGTCCAACAAACCAAGCGGCACGAAATGGTTGACCCGATGCATCAGGGCTTCTGCTTCCTGCATGACATCACGACCATGGTTGACAAAAACCGGTATTTCAGGGCTGGCCTTGGCCAGTTGTTCCGACACCTTGGCCAAATCGACAGCCATTTGATTGCCCTTTTCCAGCAGGCTCCGCAATTGTTCGGCCAGGGGTTGGGCCAACTGGACGGTTTTTTGCGCATCCGAGAGGGTTTTTTGCCCATCCAGGGCGGTCTTCTCCACCTGATTGGTCATCCTGGACAGATCAACCAGGGCACCATCGGCATGCAATAAACCCTTTTGAAAATGTCCATCGGGATCCAATAATTGTTCCGTGAAGGTTTTCATATGGGCGAGAATGGTATCCACATGCGTCAGCGTCTCCGGCAATTGGACAAACACATCATTGATATCGTTCGTCTTGTCAAACTGGATCAACTGATTGTTTTGCAAAACCGCCGTCTCGGAAGAACCGAGGCTGATATCCAGAGAGGCTCGTCCAAAATAGGGCTTGATCAGGGTGACAACGGAATCATCCCGGATCTTCTCCATATATTTCTTGAACAAACACAAGGTCACCCGAATCTTGTTATTGTCGGTCAATTGCAAATCCGACACATTGCCCACCATGATACCCGCCAAAGTGACCGGCGTATCCTTTTTCAATCCTCCGGCGTGGACAAGCTCCATCTGCAGGAAATATTTGGCACCAAACGGATTGGATGTGGCGTTTCCAAGCCAGAGAATACCCAACACCAGGCCCATGCTGACGAAAATAAAAAGGCTGACAATCTGTTTGAACCGTCGATCCCTTTTAAATCTCTGATCCCTCTCTTTCCGGAATGTGCTGGTTTCCGACATGTTTGCATCCCCCGCAATCACCCACTTCAATATCCCTTGACGACCATGACGACATCCGGGTTGGGATGATCGTACAGATCGATCAATCGACCAGAGGCCAACACACTTCCGTTCCTGACGATGGCCAGATGGACGCGATCTCTGGGAAAAAAGCCGATCATGGCCGCTCCGCCACGCACCACCATGGCCAGGGATTCCTCGTTCAACTTTTGCCCCAGGCCGGCCTTCATGAAACGTGTCAGATGGAATGCCACGATATCATTGTCCAAAAACAATAATTCCGGATCTTTCAGCACGGCTCGAATGAAGGCCACGCGCAACCGTTGCTCCACCGTCAGGGTGGCCGCGACCCGGTGCAAGAGATGAACATCTTCCTGATACCGAAGCAGTTGGGAATGGATATAGGGTTCCAACTGCTCTTTCTTGAGCAGGTCATGGTAACGCCATGGCAAGGCCAGATTTTCAAAAACGGTCCAGGATGGAATCAATCCATCCCCCTCCAGCAACACACCCATGCGGCGGCGCAAACGGCCCAGTTGCCCGGCACGGGCTTTGTTCAATGGACAATCAAAAAGGGAGACTGTCCCTGTTTCGGGGGGAATCAAACCCAACATGACCTTGAACAGAATCGTTTTCCCCGATCCGCTCGGACCATCAACCAACCATATCTCCCCCTTGGATACCACCCAATCGATCGACTGACCCTCCTGTGCCATGGGCAAGGTGACGGAACGCAGGGTCAAGAGAGGTTCAGCCATAACGTACCAAAGAAAACAGGGTGATAATCAGCAAACAACCCAGAAAGGAGCGCACAAAGGCCTTGGGCAGATTCATGGCCGTCTGCACGGCATCGACGGACAGAAATCCATAGTAACAATGGATCGTACCGATCGCCATCCCAAACCACACCATCATCAAAACCGTGAGACCGGATTCGGATAACGCATTCGCGCTGGCATGAATCGCCTGCAACCAGCCGATATCGTCCACAAAAAAAACGATGGAACTGGCTCCAAGAATGGTCCCGACAACCATCCAGATGGTCAGAAGCAGCATGGAGACGACCACGCCGATCACCCGTGGCTGTACCAGAAGATGCTGCGGATCAATACCTTCCAACAGAAGCACTTCCATCACCTGCTGGGTCTGCATGCTGGCAATTTCCGAAGTGATGGCCGTTCCAGACCGTCCAATGACCACAATGGCTGTTATGAATGGGACCATCTGATGGAATAATATTTTTTCCATCAATGAACTGAGCAAATCGATGTCGGTAAAACCCAGTGAAACCAGAGGCAGTACCAGCAATACCCCCAACACCACACCGATAAAGAACATCAACTTGAAGCTCTGAAAAGCCGTAAAATAAACCTGCTGAATGGAATATTTGATCAGATAATAAAATCGGCCACTGGAGGTGTGAAACAAACCCGCCATGGCGTTGCCAGACATGTATAAATAACGGGAAATGCCCTGCAAAAGCCCGTCCTGATGTCTGGAAAACACCCTTGCCATCATGGCACGTCTGCCCGAACCCGGTTTTTCATCGCGTCCATTGTATCCTCCGGCGCATCACGCCTGGGGTATCCAAAACGGCCCTTTACGGCCCCGTTTTCTCGTCCAGAACTCGAAAACAGCGACGGGTTTACAGACCAATCACTCCGGCTTTTTCTCTTCATCGGACGATTTTGCCAGTGATGTGACCCCATCCACAGCCGATCCGACCGCCTTTACGCCCGTCTTGACCACGGTCGCAGCGGTACTGACCGCCATATCCGCCACAGTCACCACCGCACAACCACTCAGGCACATGGCAACCAAAAGAACACCCATATAATGACGCATCTCCACTCCTTTCAATAACATCGACACGTAACCGTTCAAACCCACCAGGGAGACAATCCCCCTGGACCACTGGACCCCTGATAACAAAAAACTATTTAAAATCCGGTGGAGGCGGTTCTCTGCCTCCCCCAGGAATGGCCGAAACCATGAAAAACCCCCGCAACCCCCACCGGTATGGCCATCAATGCAACACCTTCAGCATACTCTGGATCGGTTCATACTCACCCTTGCCAGCCGCTTCACGCCAGACGCGCTCTGCCTTGTCGGGATGGCCCATCCGCACATGGTGAATACCCAGCCAATAGCGATAGCCGAGTTGTCCCGGGTCCAGATCTGCCGCCTTCTGGAAACCCTCCAGGGACTCTTTCATTTTCCCGGCCGCAGACCACAATCTGCCAAGCAAATAATGGGCCGGAGCCGTCCGCTCCTCATCGGGGATGCGCATCAACTCCAGATAGGCCCCCGGATGGTCCCCATCCTGAAATTTGCGGACCGCCGATTGGATCCCTGCCCCGGAGTCCGGGGTCTGGGCCGCAGCGGAGACGGCAGGCAAAACCACCGCCAGGGGCAGAGGCTTGCCGCCCATGGTGGTGATGCAGGAGCGGTTGACGTGCCAGGCGGCAATACGATCCCACACATGGAAGGGGTTGCAGGTACCCCAACCATTTTCCGACAGATCCAAAGGAATCTTGCCTTCATTGATCCCCACCAGGTCGAACGCCCGATTGCCATGGAAAAGATTGCCCTGCACCTTGGGCAAACCGTGGCGAACCACCAGGCCAAAACCCTCATTATGGCCAATCAGGTTACCCTGAATGACCGGATTGGACTGCACAACCGTCACCCCCGTTCCCCGGTTGTGACTCACTTCACTCTTGCGTAATATCGACTCGGACGACTCGATAAAGGTGGCTCCGGTCCCGTTGCGGGTCAGTTTGACCTCCTCCATCAAAATCCGTGAATTATAAACCACCACGCCCAATTCCGCATCCCGAACAGAGACATGACGCAGACGGTTTTCCTTGAGTGTCTGGTCCAGGAGAATCCCCTGCCACTCTTTGGATTGGCCGTCTGCCTTGCGCAACAGGACCGGCTCTTCGGTACTCCCTTCCAGCAGCAGGATCCCCTTGATGGTGATACCCGCACCGCCAGAGAGAACCACCTCCACCCCCGGTTCCGCCTCCAGACGTACCCCCCGTGGGACAATGATGGATTTTTCGATCACATAGGGAGATCCCCCTTTGCGCCAGTGGGCATCCTCTTCCAGATCCCCGGTCACCGGGGTCGGCCCGGCCTTCATGGGTACCACCGCCAGGGGGGGAGAGGCCGCACCGACATTGCCGGCACGATCCACCCCCTCCACCTTGTAATAGTAGGTGGTTCCGTTCCGCAATCCGGAATCCGTGCAGGCGGTATCCTCTACCCGTGCCACCTCCCGGTAGCCGGAGAGGGGACTCTCACTGCGCAGCACCAGATAGGCGACCAGATCCTTGTCCGGCAGTGCCGTCCAACGGAGGACCGCCTTGCCCTCGGTGCCACGACCGGTCACACCGGTTGGGGCCTTGGGCGGTATGGTATCCAGGGTGATCGGTCCCTGGAAATCCATCCACTGGGAGACCTGGCCCGATGCATCACCCAAATGGGCCACCAGGGTCTCTCCGTCCGCATTATCCTTGGGGGCCACCTGATACCGTCCCCGATAGATACCCGGCTGCACCTCCTCCATGGGCAACCCCTTCTTGAAGGTGCCAATATCGAAGGAGGCAAAACGGCCCGCATCCCCTTCCATGGCCACCTCCAGCCACGCCCCGGCCTTGAGTGACAGATTGGCGGCATTGTGTACCACCGTGCGTATGGAGGGCGGTTTGGTCACATTTTTCGCAGGGGTGTCGGGAATGGTGCCCACCAGATCCCTGGCCCATTGATCGGTCACCCGATACAACACGGTCTCCCGCATATTGGCGGCACTGGCAATGATGGTAAACAACAGGTCAATCGGACTGGTTGGCAAACCACCATTGACACTGACCGCCGTCTGTTTTCCCCGCCAGAGTACCCGACCCTCTGGAATGCCCACCAATTCCAACTCCGCCCCCACCGAAACCTTGGAGGCCACCACGGCAAACATCTGGGAAAAGGAGGTCACTTTGCCCCGAATGATGGCATCCACTTTCAGGACGGAGGCCAGCTTGTCCAGGGGCGCGGAGGCCAGGGCCTTTTCGTCCCCCATGTAGGCCTGGTGGAGACGCTCGTCGGACTGCACCAGTTTCAGAATTTCATAGGAGAGGGAGCTGAAATGGTTGAAAAAGGCACGTCGCACAAAATCCGGACCCCCAGGAGAGTCGGTCTCGTTCGTAAAAGGCAGAACAGCCACCCGCCTGGGACGGCTTTCCGGCTGGTTGCGAAAGGTATCGTCCATCGAGATGTCTGGATCCAGGATACTGAAATTACCCTCCTCGGCCCAGGCGGGCGAGACAATCCAGAACAACCCGTACAACAGCACCAGCCATCGACACACCATGAGCCGACATCCCCCCCTCGCAACCCTGGCGATGGACCCATTCATCGCCGGAATTTATCCACGACAGACCCCTCTCCCTGAAACAGATCCACCGTTTCGCGACTCTGGTAGACCGCTTTCTTGCGTTGAACCTCGACCAGGGCATCCCGATACAAAGCGACCTGGGGATCCAGGTGACTGGCCTGTTCCAACAGACGTTCCACCCCTTCCAACAATTTTCCCTTGTTCTTGCTGGTGCCCGCTTCCACACTCTGCAACTGGATCTGGGCCTGGTCATACCCATTCCTCGCCAACTCCTTGCGTCCAGACAGACAGGGTTCCCCGGCACTCGCCAACTCCAACATGCACCGTTCGAGCAGACGGGAAGCCCCCTCCGCATCGCCCTTGGCAGCCAGTGCCATGGCCTCTCCCCGCACCTGTCTGGCCTTCTCGAATTGGCCGATTCGCTCTGTCAATATCTTGAAATCATGTAACTCTTTGACCGATGGAATGTTCTCCCCGACCCAGGTCATGACCAGACCACCCCGTTGATCCTCTCCCTTGTCCATCATGCGACCCGCATATTTGAGAAGCAATCCGGTCATCCGACCTTCCACACCCTGTGCCGTGTTGGCATCGCCACCGGTCAGGATATCCAGACTTTTCCGAAAATGGGTCAAGGCATCCGGGACATTGCCTCCATCCAGCAATGATGCCCCTTGTTCCAGATGGGCCAACCCATATTTTTCCCGGATCAACCCCTTTTGATCGGGGGTCAGATCCTTTTCATTGGCCAACATCTCCTCATATTTGGGCAACACCTTGTAATATTGCCCCTCCCGTTCGGTACGGGCCAACTCCTCCAGACGAACGCTTAATTTGGAAGGAAACCAGTGCCACGGATCCATCCACCCCACGGCCGCCCCCCCCAGCAAAAGGGCAACCAGCAGATAACCGGTCACCGAACTCCTGGCAGCAGCAGGAGCCTCTATCCGCACCTCCACCTTGGGCTGAACGGCAGAGGCCACAGACGCCTCCTCCGGGGCATTTTTCAAACGAAAGATCATCTGGGTCTTGCCCAGACGAATGCGATCCTTGTGCTGAAGGGTCCGCTGGTCGCAGGCTTCACCGTTGACATACAGTTTGCTTTCCGAACCCTTCTGGACCGTAATGAGGTGGGCATCCCCCTCACGGTAGATCATCGCATGTTTCCGGGATACCGTGGCATCGTCCAGGACAAAATCGCACTCCAGGGAGCGTCCGATCACCACCGCCTTGCCGCTGAACTCCTGAGAAGCCCCAACGTGGGCACCGGCCACAATCTCCAGAATAAATTCCGACTGCCCGCCGTCAAACAGGATTGTCCGCCCTTCATGATCCAACTCTGCCGACTGGGCAGGGGCCTCCGGGATGGATGGAGAGGAATGGAGGGCGGTCACCGGCGGCAGGGGATGCACAGGCATGACAATCGGCGGAGGGGGTGGAGCGGAAGGAGGAGAAACCGGCGGCGATGGCGGGGCAGTCTGGTCGAGAGGCCGCCCTTCAGGAGTCGGCCTCTTGGGCGGCAGGAGCACCGTCATGGCATCACCTGACTCCCCCCCCTCTCCCAGCGTCAATACCAGGGAGACATCCCCCAACTGGTAGATTTCACCCGGAACCATCTCCTGGTCTGTCTTGAGGAGATGCCCCCGGAAGAAAACACCATTATGACTTCCCTCATCGCAAATCCGATACTCCCCCCCCGACCCGATAAAAATACGGGCATGTACACGGGAAAGGGTATTATTGTCAATATGTATATCGCATTTCTCACCGCGTCCCAGAATATGGACCGGTTGGTCGAGGAGAAACGTCTGCGACTCCCCGTCTGGCGTACTGATCTCAATTCGTGCATTATTGTTTTCCATTGGACACAATCCTGCGAGTCAAAGAAATATCAGGGGATTCATGCCGACCAGTCTGAAAAGCTACCATACCTTTTCTCTCTTTACCACCCGAAAAAAAGGGACTCGCCATTCTGATCTGCATTTTTCAGTCACTCAAACCAACCCCCGCCCGCCATCCACATGCAACATATCCCCGGTGACAAACCGGGCGGTCAACAGATAACGGATGGCCTGCAATACCGCAGAAGGTCCCGCCTGTCGGGCCAACGGGGTGCGAGAGAGGAGCCGCTGAAAGTTGGCCTCTCCCTCTTTGGGCAAAACGGCTCCGGGGGCAATGCCATTCACCCGTACCGAAGGGGCCAGCTCACGGGCCAAGGCCCGCGTCGCCATGATCAACCCCGCCTTGCTCACACTGTAAGCGACATGACCCGCCAGGGGCCGTTCCCCCCAGATATCGCATATCTGGATGATCTGCCCCTCCTCCATCCCCCCCTTCATCCGTTCGCCCACCCGCATGGACAGCCACACCGGCCCGTGCAGATTGACTCGATAGAGGTACTCCAATGCCGCCCAGGTCGTCTCTTCCAGGGAGGTCGGCAAAAAAAGGCTGGCATTGTTGATCAGCAGATGGGGAACCCCCCACGCCTCTTCCACGGCGTGGAGCAGGCGATCAATCTGTGCGGGATCGCTGATGTCCAACGGAAAGGGCTGGGCGATACCACCCTGCGCCCGAATCCCGGCCACCACCCCCTCGGCCTGCTCGACAGAGCGGTGATAGACCACCGCCACCCGATAGCCCAGGCTGGCCAGATCCCGGCAGATGATCGCCCCCAGATGACAGCCCCCCCCGGTCACCAGGGCGATCCCGCCCGCAGGGGGCGATGGCAAGATGGCGCGATTCATCGGAGAGCCATCGCGTCACGCACGGGGATGAAACCGGGCATGAACCTGTTTCATCCGCACCTTGGCCACATGGGTATAGATCTCCGTGGTGGAAATATCCGCATGGCCCAGCATCATCTGGATGGCCCGCAGATCGGCATCGTGGTTGAGCAGATGGACGGCAAACGAGTGCCGCAATAAATGGGGAGAGATCGGTTTGAGAATGCCCGCATTGACCGCATGACGGCGAATGATATACCAGAAATTTTGCCGGGTCATGGCCCCTCCCCGTGCGGTCACAAAGAGGGCCGTGGTATTCTGTCCCGCCAGCAGTACAGGACGCGAGGCCCGCTGATAGTGGGCCACCCGTTCCAGGGCCATCTCCCCCACCGGCACCACCCGCTCTTTGTCCCCCTTGCCGATCACCCGCACCATGCCAAAATGGTCATCCAGACCGTCCGTGGTCAGATTGACCAACTCGGAGACCCGCAACCCGGTGGCATACAACAGTTCCAGCATGGCGGCATCCCGCAACCCCAGTTCCGTCCCCTGTTCTGGCGCGGCCAAGAGGGCACTCACCTCGGCTTCATCAAAAATTTTGGGCAGCGCACGATGGGATTTGGGCGAACGGATCAGACGGGTCGGATCGTCACTGCGCTGCTCGGTCACCAACAGATGACGACACAGGCGGCGAATGGCCGACATTTTGCGCGCCACAGTGGTCGCCGTCATCTTTTGGTGAAACAGATGCTCCAAAAAATTGGCCAAATCCTCCGGGGTCACGGTGGCAAGCGTCACCGTCCCGCTGGCCCGTCTTTGCTGGGCCAGAAATTCTGAAAGTCCTTCCAGATCCAAACGGTATGCCTCCAATGTATTGTCAGACAACCCTTGTTCAACCAGAAGATCATCCAAAAAATCTCGAATCAGGTCGGAATCTGGCATCACTCGCTCCGTTCGGTGTGACCGTGGCGATAACGGGAGGCAAATCCCTGGGAAAGGGGGCGACTGTGGGGCGTCAGGACAGAGGTCGATGTAGAAATCGACGTTGTGGCATAGACTACCTTTTCCGCTTCGCATAGAATGACCCCCCCCAAAGGAGCGAACCAGCGGCTGCCCGCCTTTTCCCAGGCCGGGGCGAAGCGGGGAAAATATTTTTCTGCCACAGGAGGCATGAAAAGTGCGAAGCGGGATTGACGGGGAATAAACAACGACTCCGTCAGCATCCCGGTCAGTTGTCCGGGGGAGAAGGAACGACCCTGACCAAAGGGTGTGGAGTGCCATCGCGCCCACAGACCGCCTCGGTTGGGGACCATGATCAACAGTCGGCCACCCGGTTCCAGGACGCGCCAGGTCTCCCGAAGGGTCGCTTCGGGAGAGGCACTGCCCTCCAGAAAATGGGCCATGATCACCTGGTTGAACTGTTGATCGGCAAAAGGGAGGGCATCGGGACGTATCTGGGCCACCCGATTCGGCTCTCCCCTGGGCCAGGCCAGCACGCCCATCTCGGCTGGAGAGGCCCCAATGGGTCGGCCACGCCGTTCTTTTGGCAAAGAA
>CAIWLA010000078.1 GCA_903913345.1 uncultured Magnetococcales bacterium
CCGCGATCAGCGCAACTTTCGCCGTCTCCAAATGACAATCCCCGTCACCAAAAGCATCAGGGGCACCCCCAGAATCAGCCCCGCAAAGAGCAAAATGCCGCTGTTCTGGGGTAACATCAGACCGGAATCCGTCACCTCCCTGGGTTTGATGGCGATAAAATTTTCGTCCTCGGCCAACCAGCGAACCATGTTGAGAAACAGATCCGTATTTCCGGAAAAACTCACATAGGCATCGGCGGCAAAGTTGGAGTTGCCAACCACGACCATCCGTTTTTTCTCCTTCTGGATCGTCACCCCCAGCAAGATGGGGCCTTTCTGGTCGGTTGCGGCATTGAATTCCAACGCGCTGGCGTCCAGGGGATCCCCCGCCTTGCGCACATCACCCGCCTGTTTTGCCTTCAACCACCCCCGCTCCGCACCGGAAAGCAGACGCACCAGGGTGGGAGGAGATGCCGCATTGGCATGATCGGCGGTCTTGTCGCCGGACGGATCTTCCAGACGCAAACCACGGGCCTCCGGGAAAAATGAGGCCGCCTGGAGACCACTCGTGATCGGATGATCCCCATCGTACTGGTTGACCAACGGCGTCGTCATCCCCCCGCCAAAGAGACGGGCCACCGGATCGATGACCATCCCATCCAGCAGGGTGATACCATAGGACTTCAATAATGGCTCCAAACCGGTCTGGGTATTCGGGTCACTCATGAGCAGAATGCGCCCCCCCGCTTCCCACCAGATCTGCAACCGCTCCACCTCGACCGGCAACAGGGGGGTACGGGGACCGGCCAGCACGATGGCAACGGTCTCTTCGGGAATCTTTTCCACCTCGGCCAGATTGAGCGCGGCCACCCGATAGCCCTCTCCCTTGAGCAGTGCCACCGCCTTGGTATAGGCCAGACGTTCCTGACCGACATGCCCACCCTTGTCCGATGCCGCCTCGCCACGATCCTGAAAGGCATGTTCCCCGTGGCCACTGACAAAACGGACCGTTTTGGTACTGCCCTTGGCCAGTCGGATCAAGGCATTGGTCAGCGACTCCTCGGAACTTTCCGTCACTTTTTCCGTCTTTTCCCCTGCCCGCAACACAATGGTGCCATACATGGCCACATCGGCCTGACGGGCCGATGCCGGGTCCAGATCGGGATCGACAAAACGAACGAGCAGCTCGGTATTGGCCACCCGATATTTTTCCAGCAAGGTCGCCAGTTGGGTGCGTTGCTCCCCCTGCTCCTGCACATAGACGGTGGCACTGAGTCCTTTCGGAAAGGCCTTCACCGCCTTGATCGACTGCTCCGCCAGGGAGTGCCGATGGGTGGCCGTCCAGTCCCAACGGACGGGATAACGATGGCTGGCATAGGCCAACAAGACCAGTATAAGCAACAGAATCAGCCCCGTGGAGGCACTTTGCAAACGAAGGTTGCTGCGTGTAGCGCGGTTCATTTTCATTGTCTGTCCCCTTAGCCGCGAATCCGTTCCGCCATGAGTCGTTGCCGCGCAAACAGCAAACCAACCGCCGAAAGCAACAGGAAATAGACCAAATCGGTGCTGTTCACCACCCCGGTCAAAAAATTCTGGTAATGGTTGGTGATGGAGAGATAACTCAGCACGGCGGCCAGACCGCTCCCACCCGATTCTCCCACCCAGGAGGCGACCCACAGCAAAAGCAGGACACCAAAGGCGGACATGGCCGCCACCATGGGATTGTCCGTGGCACTGGAGGCGGCCAACCCCACCGCACCAAAGGCCGATGCCAATAAAAACAATCCACCCAATCCAGAGAGTGTCTGCCCCAGATCGGGCTTGCCAAAGAAAAACAGCAAAAAGGAGGGCACACCCAATAGACCGACCGTCACCGCCAGAAACATCATCAACCCCAGATACTTGCCCAGGATGATCTCCATGGGGGTCAAGGGCGAGGAGGCAATGGCGGCCCAGGTGCCACGCCGTTTTTCTTCGGCGAAAAGGCGCATGGTCAACATGGGCATGACCAGCAAGAGCAATACCGCCGCATTGCCCAACATGGGTGCAATGGTCCAATCGGTCAAGGAGAGCTTGGCGGCATCGCCAAGAGTCTGGAACTGAACCTGTTTCATCTCATAGTTGAGCACGGCGGCCATGAACATGTAGGCCGTAATGGCAAACAAGACGGCCAGCAGGGTCCAGGCCAGCGGCGACAGGAACAGATTGCGGAATTCCCGCAGGGCGATGGTGCAGACGGCTCTCATGACAACACCTCCCCGGAGGGAGCGGACGCCATCATGTCTGGATCCTCCTCGCGTGTGGTCAGGTTCAGGAATATCTCTTCGAGCGATTCACCGGCGGGGACCAGTTCCCGCAAATCCCAGCCCTCGGTGGCCGAGCGGTGGACCAGTTCAGGAATGGGATCGCCCCCTTTCATCGGCGTAATGGTCCATCCCCCCTCTTTTTCCTTGACGCGGGCCACCCCTGGCACCTGCTGCAAAATCCCGGAGTCCGGGGGATGGTTCCACCGCATGAAAAACGAGCCGAGACCAGAGGCCTTTTGTTCCAATCCCTCCAGGGTGTCATTGGCCACGATACGGCCCCGATCGATGACGGCCACCCGGTTGCAGGTCATGCGCACCTCCGGCAGAATGTGGGTCGAGAGCAACACCGAATGTTCACCCCCCAATTCACGGATCAGTTGGCGTATCTCCCGTATCTGAATGGGATCCAGCCCAACGGTCGGCTCGTCCAGGATGACCACTTCGGGGCTGTGGACAATGGCCTGGGCAATGCCCGCCCGTTGCCGATACCCCTTGGACAGATTGCGCAGCAGGCGACCCGCCACATGACCCAGCCCACACCGCTCCATGGTATGTTCCACGGCAACCCGCCTCCTGGCCCGTGACACCCGGCGCAACGCCGCCAGATAGGTGAGGTATTCGCGCACGGTCATTTCGTCATACACCGGAGGGGATTCCGGCAAAAAACCGATTTTCGAACGGGCCTCCACCGGATTGGCAATCATATCCAGTCCCGCCACGGAGACACTCCCCTCGGTGGGAGCCAGAATGCCCGCCAGGATGCGCATGGCGGTGGTCTTGCCCGCACCGTTCGGACCCAAAAAGCCCATGACTTCGCCACGTTGTACCTGGAATCCGATCGAGTCCAACGCCTTGGTTGGACCATAATTTCGGGTCAGG
>CAIWLA010000079.1 GCA_903913345.1 uncultured Magnetococcales bacterium
GGTGATGGCCTTTGTGGCGAGCGGCACGGTGGAGGCCGGTTTTGTGGCCCTCTCCCAGACCCAGGATCCCCAGGGCAACCCCCGACCGGGCAGCGTCTGGATCGTCCCCCCCGCCCTCTATTCTCCATTGCAACAGGGTGCCGTGGCCTTGAAACAACCGGGATCGCCGGAACCCACCCTCCAATTGATGCGGTTTTTGCGCTCTCCATCCACCCAGGCCCTCCTGGCGCAACGGGGATATGAACCACTCCCCGCCCCCAGGAGGCGACTCCATAAATGGAGATGGTTCTCGCGCATCAGGATTGGCAGGCCATCCAACTCAGCCTGCTGTTGGCCGGCATCACCACGGTGGTTTTGCTGGTCGGCGGCACCCCGCTGGCCTGGTGGCTGGCAACCAGTCGGCGTCCGATCCGGTGGTGGGTGGAGTCGTTGGTGGCCCTGCCGATTGTCCTGCCCCCCACGGTGTTGGGCTTTTATCTCCTGATCTTTTTGGGCACTGGCGGCTGGTTGGGCAACCTCTGGCAATCGCTGACCGGGCACGTGCTCGCCTTTACTCTGCCTGGATTGGTGTTGGCCTCGGTCCTGTATTCATTGCCCTTTGTCATCCAGCCGTTACAGCGCACCTTTGAAACCATCGGCCAGCCGACCCTGGAAGCCGCCTGGAGCCTGGGGGCCGGGCCATGGGATACCTTTTGGCACGTCGTCCTCCCCCTGGCGCGGCGTGGCTATCTGACCGCTGGCATCCTGGGTTTTGCCCATACGTTGGGGGAATTTGGCGTTGTCCTGATGGTGGGCGGCAATATTCCAGGACGCACCCAGGTCATCTCCATCGTCCTCTATGACCATGTGGAAAACATGGACTATGCCCAGGCCCATCTGTTGTCAAGCCTGCTGCTGGGTTTTTCCTTCCTGGCCTTGCTGATCCTTTTTTATCTCAATCGCCGCCCGCCGGGGAGATTGCCGTGATGCCCATGTCGAGAGAACAACCGGCCACGCACCTTCAGTGTCGTTTTCACCTGCCACACGGGGCCTTTGCCCTGACGGTGGAGATGGATACCCCCCTCCAGGGAATCACCGCCATTTATGGACCGTCCGGCAGCGGAAAAACCTCCTTCTTGCGTTGCCTGGCCGGTCTGGAACGACCGGTTGGCGGTTTTATGCGCTGGGGCGATCGGGTTTGGCAGTCGGAGACCCCGCGCCTCTTTGTGCCCCTCTTTCGACGATCCATCGGGTTGGTGTTCCAGGATGGGCGGTTGTTCAACCATCTGACGGTAGCCGGGAATCTGGCCTTTGCCCAAGAGCGTGCCCTGACCCGCATGGCCCACTCGGCAACCCCGGACCCGGTCGCCAGCCAGCAGGATCGGCAGGAGTTGCTCTCCATCCTGGCGTTGGACAACCTGCTGCACCGTCGTCCAGACCAACTGTCCGGCGGTGAACGGCAACGGGTGGCCATCGGTCGCGCCTTGTTGACCAACCCGGAACTGCTGTTGATGGATGAACCCCTGGCCTCGGTGGATGGTGCCAGCAAGCAGCGCATTTTGCACCATATTCGGCAACTGGTCACGCGCTGGCAACGCCCCGTTCTCTATGTCAGTCATGACCTGGGAGAGATTACGCAACTGGCGGATCAATTGATGGTGTTGGAAAATGGGCGGATGGTGGCGCATGGACCGCTCCACCAACTGATGACCCGTCTGGACCAACCCCTTGCCCATGGACCGGAAGCCGGGGCATTGATCGAGGCCACGGTGGTCGATCGGGACGCAGAGTTTCAGTTGGCCCACCTGCGGTTTGGGGCCGGATTGGCCCTGTACATTCCCCACACCGCTGACCTGGAACCGGGCAAGAGGGTGCGGGTGCGCATTCTGGCCAGGGATGTCAGTCTGACATGGGATGCGCCGCAACGGACCAGTATTTTGAATATTTTTCCGGCCACGGTGGTGGCCATACAGGAGGAGACGCCAGCCCAGGTGATGGTCAAGTTGGATCTCGCCGGAATACCGCTGCTGGCACGGGTGACACGCAAATCCTGCGCAACACTGGCCCTGCAACCGGGTCTGTCCCTGTTTGCCCAGGTAAAAAGCGTGGCGTTGCACGGTGCGGGGTATCCGCTTGACCCTGGAGGGGGGGATCCAGCGTCCGGTGACGGGATACCCACCGGGCATTTTTCCCACAAAAAAGGACTCGACCATCTGTGGCCAAGTCCTTGATTGTGTCATGGTGCCCAAGGGGAGAGTCGAACTCCCATATCCTTACAGATACTAGAACCTGAATCTAGCGCGTCTACCAGTTCCGCCACCTGGGCCAAACAGACGAATCAAACAGACGACCCGCAGCATACAAAGGTCAGGATCGACTGTCAAGCGATACCGAAAATTTTGTCCCAGCGAATAATATTTCCGGCAACA
>CAIWLA010000080.1 GCA_903913345.1 uncultured Magnetococcales bacterium
CAGTCCATCCTGGTCTGGTCCAATCTGCCGCCCGATTTTCGCCAAATTGTTTTCATACCGAAAAAGTCGCCACTGCCGTCCGGTCGTGGCGGACGCCCATTGAAGAACGGTCATCCCGCTGGCAAGGGTCCGGATCGGGAGACCATTTTACAAATTCTGGAGGATTCGCATTGGCATTTGCAGATGGCTGCCAGCAAGCTGGATATCAGTCGCAGTACCCTGTGGCGGCGGATGAAGACCATGGGATTACATGACCTCCCACTGAAGCTGGGAGCATCCACTCCATAATATTGGTGGGATATAAAAAAATCGACATCTGTCAGGGAGCATGCAACCCTTCAGGCGGAGGGTTTCGCGCCCTCCGGGCGCAACTTTTCCAACAAATGTTCCAACGCCTGCAACCGGATCTCCTCCTCGTCCCATAAACGGTTTTTTATCCCCAACGTGTTGGTTTGGTGATTGAAGACCACAGAACCACCGCCCTTCTGAATCAATTCGATAATCGCCGATGGATTGACATTCGGTTGCGGGTGAAACTGCAGAGAGGCCCCCTTCGGACCCGCCTCCAGCTTGAGAATTTTCAGTTGCCGACAAGACCGCTTGATCCCGACCAGACGCAGCAGGTTGTCAATGGATTCGGGCAGGGGACCGAAACGATCCAACAATTCGGCCCGCATCTCCATGATCTCGTCCGCAGTGAGCAATTCGGCAATGCGTTTGTACAACGTCAGACGCTGGTGAACATCCGGCACAAACAGATGGGGAATATGGGTGGAAAGATGGAGACTGATGGTCGGCAGGATCTCTTCCGGCTCCTCCAGATGCATGGGTTGCGGGGTGCTGTTGGCCAAACCCTGGATGGCATCCCGCAACATCTGATTGTACAACTCAAACCCCACCTCCCGTATCTGTCCGGATTGTTCATCCCCCAGAATGTTGCCCGCCCCGCGAATTTCCAGATCATGGGTCGCCAGACTGAAACCGGCCCCCAGATCGCCCAACTGCTCAAAGGCCTCCAGTCGCTTGCGCGCATCCTCCGTCAGATTGTGCTCCGGGGGGACCAATAAATAGGCATAGGCCCGATGTTTGGATCGTCCCACCCGACCCCGCAACTGATGCAGTTGCGCCAGGCCAAACTTGTCGGCCCGATGAATAATGATGGTGTTGGCCGATGGAATATCCACCCCGTTTTCAATGATGGTCGTGCAGAGCAAGACATTGAATTCCTGCTGATAAAAGGAAAACATGATCCGCTCCAGTTGCCCCTCGCGCATTTGACCATGGGCAACACCCAGCCGGGCTTCGGGCACCAGTTCGGCCAGTTGGGCGGCAAATTTTTCAATATCCTGCACCCGGTTGTACAGATAATAGACCTGCCCACCCCGGTAAATCTCCCGCAAAATGGCCTCGCGAACCTGGGTGCGATCATACTGGGTGATGAGGGTGCGAATGGCCAGTCGATCCAATGGCGGCGTGGCAATAATGGAAATATCCCGAACCCCGGCCATGGCCATGTGCAACGTGCGCGGAATCGGGGTGGCGGTCAGGGTTAAAATATCCACCGTGGCCCGAAACGACTTGAGCTTTTCTTTGTGGGATACCCCGAAACGCTGCTCTTCATCCACCACCAACAGGCCAATATCCTTGAAACCGACATCACTCTGCAACAGTCGATGGGTGCCAATGGCAATGTCCGCCACCCCGCTTTGCAGATTGTGGATCGCCTGTTTTTGCTCCGCCGGGCTGCGAAACCGCGACAGCAATTCAACCTGGATCGGGTAGGGAGCCAGACGACGGGAAAAGGTCTCAAAATGTTGTTGCGCCAGAATGGTGGTCGGGGCCAGAACGGCCACCTGCTTGCCATCCATGACCGCCCGAAAGGCCGCCCGCAAGGCCACCTCCGTCTTGCCAAACCCCACATCCCCACACACCAGACGATCCATGGGCTTGCTGGAGGCCATGTCGGCCAGTACCGCTTCAATGGCCTGCGCCTGATCTGCCGTCTCCTCAAACGGAAAGGTGGCGGAAAATTCCTGATACAGGGGATCCGCACCGGAAAAGGCAAAACCCTGCCTGGCCTCCCGCATCGCCTGCAGTTTGACCAGCTCCTGGGCCATCTCCAGAATTTTCTTTTTGGTCCGCTCCTTGGTCTTGGCCCATTTGATGCCACCGAGCTTATCCAACGGCATGTCGTCGGCACCCGAATATTTGCTGACCCGATCCAGGTTTTCCACCGGGACATAGAGCTTGTCGTCGCCCAGGTAGGCAATCAGGAGAAATTCATTCTTGATGCTGCCAATATCCAGCGGGTGCAGACCCCCAAAGCGACCGATGCCGTGGTCGGCATGGACCACAAAATCCCCCTCTTTGAGATCCGAAAAACTGGCCAGCAACTGCTCCAGATACCGCTGATCCCGTTGGCGGCGGCGGGTGCGGCGGCCAAAAATGGACTCCTCCGGGATCAGCATGATGCCAATACGGCCATGGGAAAATCCCTGCTCCACATCACCCAGCACCAGCCACACCCCACCCGGCGGGGCATTGAGCACACTGTCCCAATGGGTGGCAATTCGGGTGACAATTTTGTGATCTTCCAGCACCTCCCGCAACCGCTCCCTCTGGCCCATGGTGCGCACCGAGAGGACAATACGAAATCCGTTCTTTTGGGCCGTTTTGATATGGTTGGCCACCTGCTCCAAGGTGCTCTCTTTGCGACCTTCCCCGGTGGATTCCCCAGGGAGGACGATGGGTGGCTGTCCGGCAAAATCGGGCACCGGGTCAAAGGCGATGGAGGTGGCCAGTTTTTCCGGTCCGGGGCGCGTTTCGAGTACGGCAAAATGACGCAAGCGGTCCTGGATCTGCTGCGGCACCAGATAGAGTGCCGTGGGTGGCAGATGTCGGGCCGAGCGCGGCGCAGAGAGCGGTACGCCACTGGCCTCGCTGACCATCCGATGCCGGTCCTGCACCTCCATATGAAACTGTTCCATGGCGGCCAGGGCGCAGGATTCCAGGAGAAAGAGCGAGCCATCCGGCAAATAATCAAAGAAGGTCTCTGCCGGTTCATAAAACAGCGGCAGAAAATGTTCCATCCCCTGCACCTTAAGCCCCTTGGAAATATCCTTGTAGATCGGATCTTCCGTGGTATTGCCCCCAAAGGTCTCCCGGAACTGGGTGCGAAAGGCGCGGATGGTCTCTTCGTTGAGAATGACTTCACTGGTGGGCAGGGCCTGCACCCCGGCAATCAGATCGGTGGAACGTTGCGTCACCGGGTCAAACTGGCGGAGGGTTTCGACTTCGTCGCCAAAGAGTTCGATACGGACCGGTTCCTCATGGCCGGGGGGAAAAAAATCAATAATGCCACCCCGTATGGCAAATTCACCCGATTCGACCACCTGTGAGGCGTAGCGATAACCAGAGGCGGTCAAAAAGGTGCGCATGGCGGATACATTCAATTGGTCGCCCTTTTTGATGGCGAGTCCATGTTGGACGAGCCATTTTCTGGGCATGACCCGTTGCAGGAGAGCGGTCATCGTGGTGACAATCACGGCACGGGTATCGCCGGCCTCATTGCCCGCCAGAATGGGGCCGGCACCGGACATTTGCGTCAAACGAAACAGGGTGGCAATCCGTTCCCCCACCAGTGGTCCAAAGGGGGAAAGGGACTCGAAGGGCAGGGTTTCCCAGGCCGGAAAGCCCAGGAGGGCCAGCGGGGTCTTTAAATGTTCGGAGAAAAACAGCAACTCTCGATAAATGGCATCGGCTCGGGCGGATGTTCCCGTGACCAGGACCAGGGGACGATCCCACTCGTTGGCCAGCACAGTGGCCAGCCAGGAAAAGGCACCACCGGGCAGATCGCTCAAGAGGGGAAAGGGGCGGTCCAGACCCCTGTTGTCCGCATTGAGCAACAGGGGTTTGATGAGCGTCAGCAGGGGATGGGAGAGGGACTGTGGATTCATACGGGTATACCCATTGATATTCATTCGCGATCGAGACAGGGGGCAGCACATCCAGGAGAGGAGACCAGCGGCCTGTGGCCGCACCATTCACGATGTCCTAGTGAATCCGCACCAGACGGAATCCATAATCATAGCCCCGATAGTCCGAACGACCCCAGTCACGAAAGGCGGCACGGATATACTTGGGATGATCGCTCCAGGAACCGCCCCGCAATACATGGTCGCCACTGGCGTCATTCTGGCTCAGGGGATTTTTGGTGTGTGCCCCCCTCTTGGCATAGGCCATCTCGTCAAACCAATCCGCACACCATTCCCAGACATGGCCGCTCATGTCATGCAGCCCCAGGCCATTGGGTGCCTTCTGGCCAACGGGATGGGTCGATTCGTCGCTGTTCTGGACATACCAGGCCACCGGATCGGGATCATTGCCACCGGAATACCGTTCCGTTTCGCCACCGGAACGACAGGCATATTCCCATTCGGCCTCGGTCGGCAGACGAAACTGGTTGGGACCCATGCCGTTCAATTTGGCCAAAAACTGTTGCACATCATCCCAGGAGACCTGCTCGACGGGATGGTCATCGCCCCTTTTGCAATAGGCGGGATTGCTGCCCATGACCCGTCTCCATTCCCCCTGGGTGACGGGATGCTTGCCCATCCAGAAGGCATCCAGCGTCACCTCGTGAACCGGTTGCTCATCGCTGTTGCCCTCGTCAAACAGATCGCCCATCAAAAAGGTGCCATCGGGTATCCAGTGAAAGGTCATGCCCATGATGGGGTCCGTCCAGACCCGCTGCTCTGGAGGCGGTTGTGGATGGATGGGAAAACCGGTCTCCTTCGGTATCTTGCCGGTGCGATGGGTGGGACTCTCCAGCGGCAATTCAATCCCCAGGGCGATGCACCAACTGTCCACACACCAGCGGGCCGCCTGCGGCGAAATATGGGCCTCCTCCAATCGTTGCACCAACCGCTGGAGAATCCCGGAGAGGGGCAGGCCCCGATTCAGATCATCCAACAATTGCACCGGAATACCGGTCTTCAACCCTTGCATCAGCAAATGGAGGTCCGAACCACTGCGTCCCGCACTGGCATCCCGCAACAATCCTTCAATGCGATGCGGTTCCTGAAGCAGTCCCCGGCCATGCTGTGCCACCAACTCTCCCAGCCGGACACGAAGTGCGTCATTAAATACAGCCATATCAAAACCTTTTATTTTATCTGAAAACAACGTACAAGCCCTTGAAAGCCTCTTTCAACGGTGCACCGGGGCAACCAAAGAATCAGGCTACAATTTCGCCGGATAATCCTTCAAAGTCAAGTTCCATCCCGATGGTCAGTGGGGCAGACCGTTCGGGAGCGACCTCTTTTCGGGATCCATCCGGGAACCTTGCGTGCCATGTATGGCCGGTCAAATTGCGAATGCCCCATATTTTTGGATTGGTTGGGTGTTGCGTTACCTCGCCGAAGGGGCGCGCATTTTCCTCCTCTTCTGGATTGGTGAAGAGGGTCG
>CAIWLA010000081.1 GCA_903913345.1 uncultured Magnetococcales bacterium
ACACATCTTTCTCTTGTCACCGGTTTTTTGCAAACACTGGATGGTTTTTGTGATCTGGGTGCAGAACGACTGGATGATCTCGCCCGTATTTGTGCCGTGATGTCATTCAAGCCCGACCAGTACCTGATGCGCAAGGGAGAGTCGGGGGATGTGATGTATGTGCTCATGGATGGCCAGGTGCGCATACCCATCGCGGATGAGACCGGCCAAATCCAGGCGACATTGCTCTTGGGTCCGGGCGAGGTGGTGGGGGAAATGGCCTTGCTGACGGGTGAGTTGCGTCGGGCCGATGTGATTGCAAACACCCCCGTATCCGCATTGGCACTGGAAAAACAGTTGACGGATCGTCTCCTGTATCAGTATCCGCCTTTGGCCAATTTTTTGACCCGCATTCTCGTCAAGCGCATCAAATCCGTCAATGGATTCCGTCAGATCGGCAAATACCACCTGCTGAGTGAATTGGGTACAGGCAGTACAGCCACGGTCTACGATGGCATACACAAACACCTTGAACGACCGGTGGCCATCAAAATGCTCAATCATGCCCTGGTCTATGACAATCTCTTTCGGGAGCGATTCCAGACCGAGGCGCGCACCATCGCACGACTGCACCATCCCAACATTATCCAGGTCTACGACACGGAACAGATGCACGGCACTTTTTTTATCATTATGGAAAAACTGCCGGGCAATGATTTAAAAAGACTGCTCAAGAAAAAGTCCCGCTTCTCTCCAGAAGAGGCCATCCCCATCATCCATCAGGTGGCCAGGGCCTTGGCCTATGCCCATCAACAGGGCATCCTGCACCGCGATGTCAAGCTGGCCAATTGCATCATGACCGAGGAAGGTCAGGTCAAGTTGATGGATTTCGGTTTGTCTCAACCGTGCGGCACATCGGAAATAACGGCCATCGAAGGCACACCAGACTATCTCGCCCCGGAGGTGATCCGGGGAACGCCACCCGATGAACGATCCGATATCTATGCCTTGGGCATCATGGCGTTTGCCTTGTTGACCGGAAAGCCTCCCTTCTGTGCCAAACGGATACAGGAGACACTGGTCAGCCATATCACCACACCGGTGCCCGACATTGAGATGCTGGTTCCCGGTATCCCGGAAAAATTGTTGAAATTCCTGCGAGGTACCCTGGAAAAAGATCCAGACCAACGCCTGTCGGATTGGCCAACCATCTTTTCCTTGTTGGAAAGACGCGGACGCAGCAAGGGAAAAGCCCCCCTCCCTCAGACGCAGGATTGGCACTCCATCACCCTGAAATGTCCTGCGGCATCCAAGCCCATACTGCTGGATGCCCTGCAACAGTTGGCCATGACGGTGGAGGGTTTGACCTGGTCAGAGACGGATCAACCGCCTCCGACCTCCGGCCCGTGCATGACAACAGCAACATAGTGCCTCCGCCATGGAGGAGAAGGGGGGAGCTGTTTCTGACAGACCATGATGCCTTGGCGGCGTCGCGGTCGGGTTTGCCGACCCTTGATTTGTCTCTCTCCGGTCAATAGACTGACCATCTTCCACTAGGCGGAAACGGGCGGCAAGGGGGTGGTTTTTGGGTTGGTATCAAGAGGGTAGATGGAAAACCATTTTTACAAGGATACACACCATGACACCAAACGATGGTAACGAGGCGACCATTGTGATGAACCCTGCTGCTCCAGGTGGCGGTGGAGATCTGGCGGCTCCCATGGCTCGACTGGTCTGTCTGGATGATACCCAGCTTGATCCGAAACAAAAGGGCCTGGTGATTGTCCTGAGTGGCGGCATCCATACTGTGGGGCGCAACACCCATAATACCGATCCCATCCTTTACCAGGGTGTCTCCGGTCAACATGCCCGCATTTTCCCCTCTCAGGGTCAGTGGACCATTGAGGATCTGGGATCCACCAATGGCGTTTGGATCAAGGGCATCCGGGAAAAGCAGGCCTTTCTGGTGTCTGGCGACCTTGTCAAGATAGGCCCTGTCCCCTTCCAGTTTGTGGTGGACGATCCGGTTTCGGCTGCCCCATTCTCGACCGGGCATGGACGGACAGAGGACGACGATGCAACCGTCTCCCTGGTGGGAAATCAGCAGGACAATCCCGACAAAATGGGGGAATGGAAGGATCCTGCCCAGGCAGAAAAGAGAGCCGAACAACCACACAAAGAGGCAATCGGCACGGGTGCGACATCCTCCATACCCACAAGAGTGGAGGGAAATTCACAAAAAAAATCCAATAAAATGATATGGTTGTCCATCCTTTTGGCGGCTCTGGCCGGGGGGGGATACGGGGCATATCTCCTGCAAAAAGAGGCGGGCAGCCGTAGCGCGGTACAACGGTACCAAAAAGAAATTAAAACCTTTTCGAACAGTGCCGAGATGGCCAAGGGCACACTCTCCCATGACGATCTGAAGCGGCAAGTGTCGGTGGTTGAAGGGTTGATACAATCCCTGGCCATGGATCTAAACCGATATTCGGACAACCAGGAGATGAAAGAGTTGCAGGTTCGCTTGCAGTTTTTGCTCCTGGAGCGACAGTTGATCCTCTTGACGCCGGAGGGACGGTCGCAACAAATAGAACCCATGGTCAATGAGTTGGTCGCCCTGACCTCCGCCGATTGGACCAGGAGATCCGAAAAGCAGGCATGGCTGAAAGATATGCGTGAACTGCTGAATCTCGTCAAAGACGTGGTCACCGTCCAGCAATTTCGCCAACGCTATCCGCAGCCCGCCAGGGAGGCCGCCGACCGTCCCAGTCAGGAAGGGATGACGAGAGTGGACAAAGCCATCGAAAATATTGTAAAACAGAAAAACGATAACAATATCAATATTCTATTGAGTGTTCAGTTTCCTCTGTTCGGGCGCGTTGTGACCCAGGTGAACGAGGAGGATCTCTCCATCATCCGCCAGTGGAAGGCGTTGTTGTGAGACAAGGATCGTCCTGACATCGTGTTCATTCTCCAGACACGCAGGGCATCCATCCCCTGAGTTTCCTTAAAAAAAAATTTATTCGTTGAATGCCAAAGTGCTTTCCTTGATCGGAGGATTGGTGTATACCCGAAGGAAGGTGAACTCTGTGGGTTTTTGTTGAGTTGCAATAATAACTTCGTGCTGGCGGACGATGGGGGTTTGCATGATCGTGCATAGATTCAAAGGAAAGCTCAGGTTCGGTCTATTGGCGACGATTTTGCTGATGGTGGGTTTCTACCTCTCCGGTTGGCTGACGATGGCCTGGGCGGAGGAGATGAAATGGAAGGAAGAGATCTTTGATGTCACCTTTGTCGATGCGGATGTCCGCGATGTCTTGACGGATGTATTAAAACGCAACGACAAGACGGCGATCCTGCTGCCTGGGGTTCAGGGGACGGTGACGTTTGACTTTCGCAACAATCCCATGCCCATTGAGGCCGCTTTCAACAAGATTCTGGCCGAGAACAATCTCTCTTACATCTTTGACCCGACCAACAAATCGGTCAAAATTCTGCCCGCCTCCGCATCGGCGATATCCGACGATATTTTTACCCCCAAGTATGGTGATTTGCAGAGCATTCTGGATGCCTTCGCCCGGTTTGGTCTGGGCGGTGGGGTGACCATCACGGCCGATCACATGACCAACGTCCTCTTTTTCCATGGCACCCAGGCGGATGTGGCGAACCTGAAACGGGTGGCCGCCCAGATTGATGAATCATTGCAAAACATGCAGGAACGGCGGACGAAGGATATCGAGCAGCAATCGAAGAGTCTGGAACAGCAAAAGTTGAAGCAGTCCGTCTCGATAGAGGAGCAACGGGCGCAACTGGAGAAGGAGAAAATGGATGATGAGCGGGCGGTGACCGTTGAGGTCATCCCGTTGCGTTACAGCAGCGTGGCCCCATCCTCGACCTCCTTTCTGGGCGAAAAGGTGACGTTGCCGGGTATTCTGGACTCTTTGCGGGCCTTTGTGGGACCGATCACGGTATTGGATGCCAGCAAGGATGACAGCAAGGAAGAGGCGGGCAAGGAGACCAAGCGTCCCGCGCCCGATACCCGCAACCGGCCGTTGGTCTCTGTGGATGTGCGCACCAATGCGATCATTGTCCAGGGTTCACCGACCCAGATCAGGCGGGTCAAGGATGTGATCAAAAAATTGGACACGGAAGTGCCGTTGATCGAGATCGAGGTGATGGTGGTGGCGGGTTCGGTGGGGACATCCAAGTCGTTTGGGGTTCAGTTGGGTGTGACCGGTCCCTTTGGACAGAATGCATCGCAGGTGGATCCTGTGAGCAAAGGCGTATTGACCGGATTGGGCTTTACTGCCGGGAATTCTGCTACCAATGCCGGTGTGCTCCAAGCCAATGCGGCTCTTACGCAGGCCAACACCGTGCTGGCCAATGCCAAGGCTGTTGCTGGTACTGGTCCGATTGATCCCGCACTCCAAGGTGCCGTAAACAATGCGACCGCCGCTGTTGCCATCGCGACCGCCC
>CAIWLA010000082.1 GCA_903913345.1 uncultured Magnetococcales bacterium
GGCACCCCTCAGCAACAGACGGGTAAACCCATCATCGTCGACGATCAGAATACGCACATCGGCGGGTCTGCTCACCCATTCGACGGGGGTCGGAGTGGTCATGCCATCCCCTCACACTGCGCTCGGCCACACCATGCCCTATTCATTGGAACAGAGGATCTCCCTGGAATCAATTGATCAACCATCGCACACACAGTCCGTAGCCACCAATCCCCCATTGTAGTCTAGCAAACCCACTGCAAACACGCCAATAAAAATCAGGGCAAGGCGTATACAGACTGGTTTTTCCATGGTATAGAAAAGTGATCGGCGGAAGAATGCGTGTGCCATTGGTTGGTTGGGTCTCCATCGAACAACCAAAATAGCTTGTATTTTTCTTCTATCGACTTTTATCTCCAAAAAACGGTCCGAAAAAAGAAATGAATCCAGTCAGAGTCCTTATCGTCGATGACAGTGCGGTTGTCCGGTTGGGCCTCCGTAAAATGTTGCTGACGGACCCCGATATTCAGGTGGTGGGTGAAGCGGTCGATGGCCTGGAGGCCATTGCCCAACGGGCGTTGCTCTCTCCGGACATTATCACCATGGATGTCAACATGCCGGGCATGAGCGGCCTGGAGACCACGGCCCGCATCATGTCCTCGGATCCGGTGCCCATCCTGATCGTGACCGACCTGGATACCGCCGATCTGGCCTTTGAGGCCATTTCCCATGGTGCCCTGGATTTATTGGGCAAAGCGGAGATCAACCCGGAAAACACCCGTCAATTTACCCACAAGATCAAATTATTATCCCAGATTCGGGTCATCAAGCACATTGCGAGCCATCGGCAATGGAGCACCCTGCCCACCCCCTCCAACCCGGTGACGGGGGGCCATGCCCTGGAATGGATGATTGCGGTCGCCTCCTCCACCGGTGGACCCAAGGCGTTGATTACCCTGCTGAACGCCCTGGGCAGTGACTGGCGCACCCCGGTGGTCATTGCCCAGCATATTCACCCCGATTTTGTCCCCAAGCTGGTGCAATGGTTGGACAGTGTCACCCCCCTCACCGTGCGGATGGCCGAGAGGAATCAACCGCTCTGCTCTGGTCATGTCTATCTCTCGCCCGCCGATTGCAACCTGGAACTCTCCCCGAACGGTCGCACCCTGTTGGTCCCCCCGAACCCTGGTGAGCTGTATCATCCCTCCTGCAACGCCTTGTTGTCTTCCGTGGTCCGCCATCATGGGGCGAAAAGTGTTGGGGTCATTCTGACCGGGATGGGGGATGACGGGGTGGTGGGAGCCAAAGCGATCAAGGCGGCGGGTGGTCATGTGATCGCCCAGGATGAGGCGACCTCTGCCGTGTACGGTATGCCGCAGGCAGCATGGCAGGCGGGTTGTGTCGATCGGGTATTGCCCATCGAGGAGATTGGCGGCCAGATCCGCGCCCTGATCGACCGGCGGACAGGCAAACGGGCGGCTTAGCGGTTGGCGGCCATTGCTGGCGGCATGGCTTCAAGAAATGGACTCAACCGGGTACTACCACACAGTGTGGTGGCACCCAAACAAGCCACTACTCATTCCAATTCTAAATCAAAAGTGCAATAATTGCGGGTCCAGGGAGATCATCTCCCTGGTGGGGTCCAGGGGCAA
>CAIWLA010000083.1 GCA_903913345.1 uncultured Magnetococcales bacterium
AGCGACCCCCACGACCGATCCCAACACCGTCCCCCTGATAAAATTTTTCATTGTCTACTCAATCTTGCAAGATGTCGATGCATTGGTCTGCCACGCGGCCTCGCCCGGCAGACCAATCCCCCCTCCTTCACTTTTTTTGCCCTCCCATGGCTTCCAGCTTGCTGGCCGCTTCCGCCACGGCACCACTGACGACGCGCTTTTGTATGGGCGGCGAGACACCCTCCAGTTTTTGCGAATGGACCGATGGCACAAAGTCCCGTCCAAAAGAGGGTTCATCCTGCTTCAACGCCTCCCTCAGCAACTGCGGATCCTGCCGTGCCGTGTCGGACAACAGGGACTGCAAGCTCTTCCAACGATCCGCCTGGTTCCAGCGACGTCCCAGCCATAACAGAGCCACGCCCAGTAAAACAACCACACCCACAGCCCCTGCGATCAACAAAATCCACCCCGATTTTCCCCATGAGGATGGCAATGGACCAGACTGAGAGGTGGTGGCGGCCTGCGGGCCTGCCTCCCGGCCGTTTTCCAACTCCTTGATCCGGTCGCGCAGAAAATCCCACTCCTTTTTGGCCTGCTCCAACGAGGTGATCCGCTTTTCCAGGCGGTCTTGCTGGGCCTGATTGCTCTCCAGTACACGGGTGATCACCTGCAACTGAGTCAGAATGGCCTTCAACTCTTCATTCTCCGTTCCAGGCCCCCCCTCCGCATGGGACTTGGAGGATACTCCCCCACTGGATGCCGTGGAGACAGTCCCTCCCGATGCCGAGGCAGGGGATGCGATCCCGGTCATTTCCGTCGCCGAATCGGGGATGCCCGCCATCTTTTTCTGTCCATCACGCGGCTTTTTCCATTCCATGGCATGGCTCAGACGCAACTGCCTTGCTTCCCGAACATTGACCTGGGCAATCTCCTTCGCCGAAGGAATAGTCAACATCACCCCTGCCTTTAACCCATTCATGTTATTGCGAATAAAATAGGTCGGGTTGTGTTTCCAAAGGGCGACCACCGCCTGGAAAAAGGAGGCATTGCCTTTGACCAGATGCAACTGACGCACAATTTCTGTCAGGTACTCGCCCTCACGCACAGGACCATACGTATTGCCTTGCCCGGAACCCTTTTTGCTGGTCGCATCCGAAACCCCTGCTGAAGCGGAGGGCTGTCTCTTTTCCGCCTTTTGAGGAGAGGCCGAGCGCGCACTCTTTGACGCCGACCGAGACTCTGTTGGTGCGAACCGCGTCTCATTGGCCGATGAAGCAACCGAGTCACCTTGCGGCACAGAATTTTTCGCCTCCCCTGCACCGTTCCCTTCGGAGATCGACTTGTCGACGACCGGTGCGCGGGTCGCAGAGGAGGTGGTGGCCATCGGCGTGTCGGCGACTGGCGTGTCGGCGACTGGCGTGTCGGCGACTGGCGTGTCGGCGACTGGCGTGTCGGCGACTGGCGTGTCGGCGACTGGCGTGTCGGCAATCCTCTTACCCTCTTTCTGCTTCTGCTTCTGCTCCTTGCTCTCTCCCGTCTTCTGCTCCTGACCAGCCACTGCCGGGGCGGCGTGCAAACGGAAAAAAGGAAAGAAGGTGTGTTGATTGGACGCAACACGCAACAGAATGAAAAAATCATCTTCTTGAATGGGGGTGCTGCCCTGCAACCAGACAACCGGCCCATCGGGTTGCTCCTTGACCTGAACGGACAGCGTCTCCACAGCGGCGGTATGAGGCAGATTAAGCAAGGCATAGTCAGAAGCAGACCCGATGGTGACGGAGGTGATCTCCTCCTCCTTGCCCAATTTGATTGGGGCCGTTGCCTGAAATGGCTGACCCGGCTTGCTCAATAATTGCAATTCCCCCAGAGAGAAGGCATGAGCAACACCCGACAGGCCGCCGACCAACACTACACAACAGATGAGCAATACACGGAGCATAGCCACTCGTCAGCCTCTTCTAGAAAAGTAAATCCATGAATGGAAAAAATTCCCCATTAACATTCTTCTGGATCCGTCAAAACAATACTAGGGATTCCCTTTTGGTTCGGGCACGACAGAAACAGGCACCCCCGCATTTTTGCTGCCCCCAGAGTCGGCACCCCGATCTTTCGTCAAAAAATTCCACTCTTTCATGGACCGTTCCAGGACCGAAACCCGATTCTCCAACAGCTGCTGCTGTTCCTGATTTTTTTCCAGGACATCCACCCGCTGTTCCAGCTTTTCCTGCCGCTCATGGTGATTTTCCAGGACACGGGTAATGACCTGCAATTGGACCAGAATGGCCTTCAGGGTGCCGCTTTCCACCTTGATGGGTTCTTTGTCTGACTCCCCACCCCTGTTATCCAACCTTTGGATCGCCTCCTGAAGCGGTTCTTTGGCCAATTCACTGCCGGGTTCCTTGGACAACCCGCCCGATGATTCTCTGGCCAATGTCTCGACGGACTCCCCGACCGGTTCTTTGACCGGTTCCTTGGCCAACGCTCCGACCGGTTCTTTGACCGATTCCTTGCTCAGTGTGGGCCTACTCTGGACAGCCTGTGCCTCTTCCTCCTGCGCTGCGAGCGGAGTCACCCTGGTGGTGGTGGTCGGTGGAGGCAATGAGGCCTGTGCCTTCGGCGATTTTTTCCACTCCATGGCATGGCGGAGACGCAACGCCTTGGCCTCCTGTTTGTCTACTGCGGCCATCTCTTCAGGGAGGGGAATGACCAGTTTTACCCCCGCCTTCAATCCATTCATGTTGTTTCGGATAAAACGGTTCTGGTTGAGTTGCCAAATGGCCACTTCCACCTGAACGACTGAAAAGGATGTCCCTTTTTGAAAACGGCGGGCAACATCTCCCAATCCCTCTCTCCCACGCACAGGACCGTACAGCCGGTTTTTGCTGGTCGTACCTTTCTGAACCGTGGTGACCGCAGGCACACCCTTTTCGGGCATTTCCGACTGGGAGGCCGCCTGGTGTACCGTTTTCTCCTGACTGCCGACAGCGGGCAACGGACGAACCCGAAAGAAGGGAAAATAGGTGTGATGATTGGAAGAGACCCGCAACAAGAGATGAAAATCTTTCTCCCGGATCGGTTCGCTCGATTGCAATACAATGAACGATTGGCCATCCAGATCCTTGAGTTGCGCCTGGATGCCATGTACAACCGTTTTGCGTGGCAGACGCAGCAGGAGATAATCCTCATTGCCTCCCATATCCACGGAGACAATTTCCTCACCGGGATCCAAGGTAATGGGAGCCTTTGCCTGGAGTATCTGATTGAGTGTGCTCTGGAGTTGCAACTCCCCCAGTACAAAAGCATTCGCCTCTTGTGGGATGAGACCCATCAGCAGTGTACTGCACCAGACAAGCAACATGCGCAGGAATGTAGTCACCAATAAGCCTCTTGCCAAAAGCCGAATCATTGCCTCCAGGATCCCGTCCCAGGATAAACGGAGGCCATTATACATAAGAAACATCATGAAAGGAACGCTTGTCCACGCTCAACAGAAAAAACGGGAAAATGGGTGGATGCACGGGTTTATTCCTGCAAGGCGTTGGTCGCCAAGGTCTGGACAGCCACAAAATCAATCTTTCCTGAACCCAATAACGGCAACGCCTCCACACTGAAAATTTTTCCGGGTAGCATCATTTCTCCCATCCCCTTGGCACGCAATTGCGCCAACAGATCACGCCGATCGGGATGGGGACACTCGGTCACCAGAACCAATTGTTCCCCCTTGCGACCGCCGGATGTCAGCCGGGCAACCACAAGGCTGATCGCCGCATGACGATGGTCCGGCCAGGTCAGGGCCGCCAACTGTTCCACGGCCGCCAGGGAGATCATTTCGCCCCCTATTTTGGCAAACCGTTTGGCCCGACCCAGAATATACAGAAATCCGTGTCCATCCACACGAACAATATCGCCGGTGCCATACCAACCCTCTCCGTACTGGAGGGAGGGGAGATGACATTGGCCATCACCGCCCGGCAGAAGATAACCCAGCATGATATTAGGCCCCCGCACGGCAAGCAATGCCCCATCGGTAATGCCCGGAACGGGATCCAACCGGCAGGTGATACCCGGTACCAATCGACCCACGCTGCCAAACCGACAGGCCAGTGGGGTATTGACCGCCAGCACGGGACTGGTTTCGGTGGTGCCATACCCCTCCAGGATACGAATGCCGAAACGTTCCATCCAGAGACGGTAGGTCTCTTCCCGCAACGGTTCCGCACCCGACACCACATGCCGCATCCACAAAAAATCGCAGGGATCGGCGGTACGCGCATAACCGGCCAGAAAGGTATCCGTGCCCGCCAACAAAGTGACCCGCAGCGTATAAGCCACCTCTGGAACGAGATGATAGTCCAACGGGGAGGGCAAAGAGTGGCACCGGATCCCCACCCACAGGGGCCACAAAGTGCCCACCGTCAGACCAAAGGCGTGAAAGATGGGCAATACATTGAGCATGACATCATCGGGGTGAATATCCATGCAGGCAGAGACCTGAACCCCATTGGCCACCAGATTATCGTGGGAAAGGAGAACCCCCTTCGGCTCCCCTTCGGAACCGGAGGTGAATAATATCACCGCCGGATCTCCCGGCCCCACGCCGGGAGCCAGTCGTTGGCCGCTGGATTCGGGAAACCACGCCGACAACCAGCCCGTCAACAGATGCCACGGTTTGATGGATGTCCGCAGATCCTCCAGATAAAGGACCGGACTTTCCGCCTGCAATTCGGCCACCAACCCCTCCAATCCGGCCTTTTTGACAAACAGACGGGAGGTATACACCGTTTGCAGCCGTGCAGTCCGACAGGCGGAACGCACCGGTCCGGATCCAGCGGTAAAGTTTAACAGAGCCGGGATGCGACCAATGGCTTGCAGGGCAAAAAAAGTGGTGGTTGCCGCGATCGAGGAGGGTAACAGGAGACCGACACGGGCACCGGGTTGGCTCTGTTTGGCCAACACGCCGCCCAGGATCAGGGAGCGGGTCAACAGTTGTCCATAGGTCGCGCTTTTGCCCATGGCATCGGTGAGCATCAACCGACCTCGACCGTACCGACGCGCTGCCCGACACAGGGTCTGCCAGAGGGTGGTCCGGCCTTGATGATAGGCCAGAGCCGCCTCACCCAGCCAATCCTGTGCCCATTGGCCCGCCATGTGTCGGCGTGTACGGGAATCCATTTCAGCGGGGAAATGAACGGTACGTGGGGGCAGCAGCATCCAACCAATCCCTCTGTTGAGCGATTCCATATGCACGGCCACCACCGGCACACCGGCCTGTTGGGCCGCCAGCAGGGACCATCCGTATGGCTTGATCTGTGGTCGGACGGCAGAAACCGCTGCAGTTGGCACGGCCATCGGAAAGACCACCGCCCAGCCACCGGTACGCAAATGTTGCGTCAGGGACAACTCGGCGGCCTTCAGCGATTGATCCCCCCGTTGTTCCAGAGGATCAGCGATATGGACCGCAATGCCCGGCAAGAGAGGACGCAGCCAGGCGGGCAATCGTGCCTGGGGATGAAAAAAACACCACAACCGCTCCTCCCCTGCCCACTGCGGAGAACGACAGCCCGATGGGTCTCCGGGTGGCCTGCCCGCCCGTTGCAAGACCAGCCACCACAACAACACCCCCTGTTTGACCACACCCGGATGGTTGGCGATGACCAGACAACCCGTTCCCGTATCGCCCAGGTGATCGGCACCTTGAACAGAAACCCGCCACAACAGACGCAGAAGGATCGACCAGAACCATCGCCACCGTTTCATTGCTCTGTCTCCCTGGAGTCCTCACGACAAGAATGCATGTATTCGAGAATGGTCTGGTTCAGCGTGACTGTGACAAATGGCCAGCGCGGACCAAACCGTTTGCGGTCCATCGATATGGCTTCTCTTCAACACGAAAATTTGGATCAAACAGGACTGGCTCCGACTGGACCCTATGGGGAGCGCGATGGAGACGAGGAGTCGAAAACGATGCGGTCGAGGAGAACGGGGCCTTGTCGAGAATAGAGCCGTTGGAGAATACAGACCACCGCCTCCCTTGTTTTTCAGCGAGCAGTACGCCGCGCCAAAAGATCCACCAGCCGGCCCATATTGGACAGTGAAAAGAGGTGAGCATAAATCCAGCCCAACTCACCACAACGAAACAATTCCATCGCCTTGACGGTGTCCAAGCCTAAAATCTTTTGCTCGTCCACCACCAGGAACCCTTTCATGGCATATTGCTGTCCATTGACCAAATCCGCCCGTGCCGACAACTCCACGAACAATCCCAATTCGTCCAACCGGTTGACGAAAATGTCTGTTCTCGCGATCTGTTCCTGAAACGTCAGAAGAAATTGAATGGCATTCTGCAATAACAAGGATGGCTCTTCCTGATCATCAAACAAGGGAGCACCCTCCCCCGATGTCACAAACCCAGGGAAAGACTCATCAATGCACACCGTCATGGCATCCGATTCTGCATCCACGGACGGCACAAACGGATAACGGCGAACAAAAGCGGGAATATAACGGGACTCCCATCTGCCATCCGGGTCAACAAACAGATTTTCTGCTTCACGCAACCCCAACAGAACCGCAGGCACGATCCGCTCCGCAGTACGGACAAAGACGACCGGGTATTCCTTGGCGGATTCGATAAACTCCCCCCCGGTAAGCATCACAGAGTTGGTCTGGGCTGCAAAACCGTAATGGATGGGTCGGTTGGCTATTTTCAGATTTTTGTGTATCCCTTTATTCAAAACCACCGGTTTGGAATAAAAAATCATCTCAGGCATGGATCCCGGTCCTTCTCCTGGCAACGGTCGTCACGATCCGCTTACGCTCATTTCAATTGTGACAGGTTTTCCTCGTCTATTGAAAATGGATGTTTATCAACCATTTCCTTTAGATACAGATCCTTGTTCTCCTGAAGTTTTTTGTTGATCAGGAGTTGCCTCAGTGCATCCCGCGCCTCTTCGTAGCTCTTGGTCGCGGCCTCTCTGGAAGCGATCAGCTTGATAATGTGTATTCCTTGCGCACTCTCCAAAGGCCCCTTGATCTCGCCTGCCTTCCCCCCTTCGATGGCCTTTTTAAACTCAGGAAGCAATTGTGTCACCTCCACCCAACCCATATCCCCCCCCTGGGCGGCACTGGGCTGGTGTTGGGAATGCTTCTTGGCCAAGGCGGCAAAGTCCGCTTCCCCTTTCTTGATCATGGCAACCCATTTTTCGGCAGACTTTTTGAGATCCTGTTTGGTCTGATCGCTCGCATTAGGCTCAAACCCCAAAAAAATCTGGGCTATATAGACAGCGGGAGGCGTCTGCAATATGTCTTGATTTTCCTGATAAACCTTCCGCACCAAGGCATCTTCGGGAAAACCCGCAGGCAGCTTGGCCTCATGATCCAGAAACTGCTCAACCAGAATCCCCTCCTTGGCCCTTTGCATCAGAAAGAGAACCTCTGGCCGACTGTCCCACTTGCTGGCATGAGCCTCAGACAAAATGGCCTTCCGCAGTACCGATTCACGAATTTTCTGCTTCAACAACTCTGGATTGGCCAGCAACTGCTGCTTCACCTCTTTGTTGCTGTAATGCATAAGAAGCTGAAATTCTGCCACCGTCAGAGAAACATCCCCCATGCGGGCCAATACGGAATCCTTCTCGTCCGACGTTGCGGCACCCTTCTTGGTGGAAGCCCCTTGAAGCAAACCGGGCAATCCCAACGCCAGAGTCAACAACAGACAGACCATGACAAAGCGATTCAAAAAGATTCGATATTGCATAACTTCCTCACACAAAGCGACCATTCACCATCACGCGACAAACAATCAAAACAGTTTGGCAAACAACCGGGACAACAGAGTGGGTTGATTATCCGCCATTTGATCCTTCAAATCAATAACGGCCTGTTTATCCTGGTGTTTTTTTTGGTTTGACACATCGTCCGATTTCAGTCGCGCATCCGGCAACGTGATGCCGCCAGACTCGTTCTCCCAAAGCAGATTGGTCACCTCTGGAGGCGAATTCGGGAAGAATTCCATGAGACGCCATACCGAGTTGGTGGGATAGCTCATCTCAACATTTTGCACCGTTTGAGAATAACCCGACACCGTGCCACTGCGACTGTTCTGAGCAGCCAACCCTCCGCCCACCCCATCTTCCAGACCATTGGTAAAGGGCCATGACCTGCCGTTAAACCAGACCTTCCCCGATGGAAGACCCTGTACGGTGAGCGTTCTGGTGCTGCCCGCCGCCGTTCCAGTCAGATTGGCTGAAACCCTGTTGGTATCCTGACC
>CAIWLA010000084.1 GCA_903913345.1 uncultured Magnetococcales bacterium
CCGCAACCTCAACCTTAACCTCATCCGTCCCCCATTGTGGAATCAGCAATCGATAATCGGGTAAGGGTATCAGGTTGCATTGATTGTCAAACCTGTCCATTGCGAGCCGTTTGCCCAACTCCAGCAGTTTCGAGTCCAGCAATGGGTCCGGTAACCATTGTGCAAATAACGGTTTTTTGAGCCATTCCGAGGCAATGTCACTGCTCCGCAGGTGCATCCAACCCATGGATGTCCCCAATACCGCCAGACCCACCAGAATCAGGATGGCGATCAGGGTCAATCCCCCCTGTTCTTTTTGCCTTCGGTACCTGCTCATTGCGCGACATGAACGGCGGTGGACAACGGCGTGCGGACAATAGTGCCATCCGCCAAGGTGGCACTCAGGGTAAAGGAGATGCCCACCAGAGGAAGGGGATCAAATCGGTCAAAAGTGAGGCTGTCCGCCTCCACCGCCTGCGCCAGAAGCCTCTCTTCCCCATTTTTGACCAGATAAATGCCGGGATCGCTGGCATGGGTTTGATGCAGTTGGGTCGCATCCCCCGTGGCCGAGACGAAGGTAATGGATCGGTTCACCATATGCACCGTGCCCTGGGCATTCCGCACCTCCCGAACCATGCGCTCCATGGCCAGCGTCCCCTCACTGGCGGCGGGAGCCATCACCCTGGCCATTCCGTAAGCCTCCAGCAGGGTGCTCAACAAGGGCACACCCATGCTGGCCACGATGGCGAAGAGGGCCAAGGTCGCCACCATTTCAATCAGGGTGAAACCGGCCTGAAAAACATGGCCGTCATCTGGGCAACGGGTTCGCCGGACGAACGGTGGCTCAGGGTGACCGTAGCGCATAAATAATCTCCTCCCGCATAGGATTGTCCGGTATTACACTCCATTTTATTCAAGTTAAAATTGGGTTCCGCCTTCCACAGATCGACCTGGCAGGTCCATGGCAGATCCACACCAACCCACGGGGTGCCATCGGGTTTGGAACAAGGATTACTGGCAGAAATCTGATCAAACGTCTGTGCATCCATCTGCTCCACCACCGCCCGGGCCAGAAAGTAGGCCCGTATCCACTCGGTCGGTTGGTGCAGCGTGGAAAAAACCTGACCCACCAAAGGAATGATCCCCGCACAGGCCAGACTGATGACAACCATCCAGAAGATAAACTCGATCAGGGCAAAGCCCCGCTCACACCGCGAAAAATTCATGGCTGGATGACCACCGTTCCGGTCAGTGCCGTGACGGTCAGGGTCACCGTGTCTCCCCCCATGGCGAGGCGAAGCGGGGGATAGGCGGCTGCCGGTTTACCCATGTCGGTGGAGAAAGAGAAGGAAAAAGGGTCCATCGTCACCCCCTCCAGCGGCGGCGGGTCCGGTGGCATCGGGTTGTTGCTCGCATCCACGATGGTATAAGAACGGCCACTCCCCCGAA
This sequence comes from uncultured Magnetococcales bacterium, assembly GCA_903913345.1. Taxonomy (GTDB): domain Bacteria; phylum Pseudomonadota; class Magnetococcia; order Magnetococcales; family Magnetaquicoccaceae; genus Magnetaquicoccus. The sequence goes on from CAIWLA010000084.1 coordinate 1,429, forward strand.
TGGTATACGACTGGCCCCGATCCGGGTTCATGGCCAACGCCTGGGTATAGCGAATATCCTGGGCCAGTCGCTGGGCCTGGGCCTCCAGCAACAGGGCGTTCGGCCAGCGGGGTTCCGCCACGACCAGGAGAATGGCGATCAGCATCAGGACGATGACCACCTCCAACAGGGAAAATCCCCCGGATGACCACCCAGGGCCAACGACCGGGTGCGGGCAGGGGCCATCCATCGCTCACCAGTTGCGGGACAATTGGGCCTTGGCCGAGGTGGTTTCCCCACTGCTGACCGAAATGGTATAGGTGACGCTGTTTTTGCCCGTATGGGTGAGGGTATTGCCGGAGGCCGACCAGCCATCGGGGGCACCGCCATCCAATGCACCGGCCAGGGTGGCCCCCGATGTGACCATGGTCAACGACTTGCCCGCCCGGTTGGCCGCAAAATTGATGGCGGCCGCCGACTGGGCGGCGGCAAACACCCCCGATGCCGCCGACTCTTCCGCTTCGGTGCTCAGATCGGCAAATTTGGGGGCCGCCACCGCCGCCAGAATCCCCAGGAGCACAATCACCATGATCAACTCAATGAGGGTAAACCCCCGTTGTGGATGAAAACGGGTACGCATTTTTTCCGGCCTGTCCATCGAATCCCCTCCTACCTCCGCCCCAAAGCCACCGATCCCAGATTCCACATGGGCAGAAAGATACCCAAGGCCAGAATCAGGACCAGAACCGCCACGATAAAAATGAGCACCGGTTCCACCATGGCACCCAACACCTGTATCTCATATTCCACTTCCCGATCATAGAAACGAGCCACCTCGATCAGCATCCCGTCCACCTGACCGGTTTGTTCGCCAACGGCCAACATTTGCAACAGCATCGGCGGAAACAGATCACTGTGATACGCCGCCTGGGTCAAATTTTCACCCCGTTCCACCCGCTCGTGCATGGTGGCCAGCTTTTTGGCCATGAAGAGATTATCCAACGTCTCGCCCACCATGCTCAAGGTTTGCGCCACCGTCAGACCAGAGCGGACCCCCATGGCAAAGGTTCGGGCCAGGCGAGCCAACAGGGCGCGGTGGATGATCGACCCGACCAGGGGCAGGCGAAGGAGGGTCCTGTCCCACCAATACCGCCCTTTTGGGGTTTGAATCACCGCCAGAAAGAGATAGCCGCTGCCCACCGTGCCCAACACAAAAAACGGCCAATAGGCCTGGGTAAACCGGGATGTGGCCACGAGCAGCCGGGTCAGCAGGGGCAATTCCGCCCCAAACCGGGCAAACAATCCCGCGAAGGCGGGTATCACAAAATAATTGACCACCAGCAAGGCGACAAGGGCCGCACCCAGGACCAGCAGCGGATAACGGAGGGCGGTCCGAATGCGCCGCCGAATATCCCGATCCATCTCCAGATATTGAAACATCTGTTGGAATGCCTCTTCCAGCCGACCGGTACTCTCTCCCACCCGCACCAGACGGGGCAGCAGACGCCCAAACACCTCAGGATGACCGGCCAATGCCGAGGCCAGATCCCGACCGGACTGGAGGGCATGGATCACCTGTCCCAGGGTCTCTTTCAATACCGCATGGTGGGCATGTTCCCGCACACCATGAAAGGCCTGGATCAAGGGTACTCCAGCATGGATCAAGGCGTGCATCTGCCGGGAGAAGAGGATTCGTTCATCCACGCCTGGGGTGGCCGAGCGGGTGAACCGTTTGCACCGGACCCGCCATGGGGTTCGCTCTGGCAGGGGATCGATGGTCAACGGTTCCAGTTTTTGGGCCAACAACTGGGCGGCGGCAGCGGCGCAATCCGCCGCATGCACAACCCCCGACACCCTCTCCTGCTGGTGGCGTGCGGAATAGCGGAAGGCCGGCACCGTGGTCCTCCTATTCAGCCAACCACCGGTCCACCTTGGTCGCGACCCAGCGGGAATCGGCCAATGAATAGCCGATCAAGGCACCCAGCAGGGAACCGACACCGGGGATGACCGAACCGATGGCACCCCCCGTCGCCAGGCCGATGGTCTTTTTTGACCGCTGCTGAAGCCGTTTGATCTCCTGGCCATCGCCCGCTCCGGCATCGTCATCGGCCAAGAGATTGACCATGCGATCCAATTTTTCCTGTCCATTGTCATACAATAAAGAGGTCATCTTTTTCGCCCTCGACGGCCATGGGTCACGACCGGCATCCATTCTGACCGGCTCACCCGGCCTGATGGTTATGAGATACAGGAAAAAGCGGTCTGTGGCAAGTCCGCAGCATCACGATGGATCGGCCAGTGCGCTCTCCAGGGTTGGGGCCTCCAGGATACGGAGACTCCACTCCTCCAAAGCAGGCGACTTGGCCTTGGCAATCTTTTCGCTGGCCCACGCTGGCAAATCACCGAAGCGGCGTTGCAACAGACGCATCAACAGGGCGGCCTCTCCGCGTTGCTCGCCGATCTGGATGCCATCTTGACGACCTTCCTCTCTGCCTTCCTCTCTGCCTTTCCGAAGTGCCTCCTCCCGCGCCAATTCAATCGCCCCCTGCGCATCCGCGATGGCAATACCGACACTGTCATACATTTCAAGCTCCTCATCCGTCATGTTGGCGACCATGGCCATTTCAAAAGCGTGGCGGAACGGGGCGGCACTCATCTTTTCAGGAATGTCTCTCAGTGATCCGGCATATTTGATGAAATAGATCCATTTATCGAGAATGTCATCCACTTCCTCCAATTGTTTTACAAACTTGGGGAGTTCGACAAAGAGGTACAGGATTTCATGCAGATAGGTCTGCCCTGTGAGGGTTTCCCGCGACTCGTGGCGTGAGACACAGTGGTCAAAGCCGCTGAACAGGACAAAATCGGTGATGGTGATGGCGATCACCTGGTTCAGCTTGGGATAGTCATCACCCCGTTCGATTTGCTGTGCATAGGCCTTGGCGGCGTTGTACTGGATCCGCTGCAGGAAGGCAGCCACCTTTTGCACCTGCATCTCGACAATGTAGGAAACACCCCGATGATCCCGGCATTTAATGTCCAGGATGGAATATTTCATCTCCCGTATCTTTGGTGCCAAAAAGGGGTCGAGGATGGTCAACTCGGCGATACGCCGGTCCCCCTCCAGGCTCAAAAGACTTTCCAGGAAACTGACGAGGAGATCCTTGGTACTCTCACTGCCGAAGATCTTCTTGAAGGCAAAGTCGATGCGCGGGTCGATAAATTTCACGGTTGGTTGACCTGTTGACCGAGGGATTGGAACCTCAACTATCGCCGCCATTCTACCGCCCAGGGGACAGAAACGCCATCGAAATTTCCTCCAGTCCAGGAAAATCGCCATTTACTTGCCTTGGAGGAAGTTTTTCAATGGCAAGACCATATATCACATACTTTATATATAAAAACTTTTTGACGTTTAGTGTTGTGTCACCGAAAGTCATCTACCATCGGCGCACCAGTTCTCGAAACCACCGGAACCCTATAGTGCCGGTCAAATGAGTTGATACTTTCAATAATTTCATGTAGTATAATCGCTCCGAGAGATCTGATTACAGGAGCGCAACCATGGGC
>CAIWLA010000085.1 GCA_903913345.1 uncultured Magnetococcales bacterium
CTTCCGGTTCCACATGGATATCCGAGGCCTCGTGTCTGACCGCATCGGCCAGCAACGAATCCACCAACCGCACCATGGGATGGCTGAACTCCCCGGAACCAACGGACGAAAGGCTCTCCAGGTCCACGGCTCCGGTCTCCAACTCCCGCATGATCCCTTCCAGGGAGAGTTCAAAGCCGTAATATTTATCGATGGCGCGGCCAATTTCACTCTCGCCGGCCAGCACGGTCTTGATATGGACGCCCGGTTTGAGCTTGGCCCGAATTTTGTCCAGAATGCCGATGTCCGAGGTGTTGGGCATGGCCACGGTCAAGGTGGTCGTCGGTTCGTCCCAATCCACCGGGATGAAACAGTACCGATCCACCAGTTTTTTGGGGACCAGGTGGACGACTTCCGGGTTGATGCCCACCGTGTCCAGATCGATGCTCTCCTCGTGCAGGACCGCACCCAGCAGATCCCGCATGGTGGCCTCCGGCACCAGGCCCAATTTGACAAAGATCTGTCCGAGATGTTCTTTGGTTTTCTTTTGTTCCAGAAGGGCAATTTCCAGATAATCCTTGGAAATGATCCCCCCGTTCAGCAGCAGTTCACCCAGGCGAAAACGCGGCTTGTCATCAACCGGTTCCGTCATTTTGGTTCACTCCCCGGCCTCTGCAATGACTCGACACGACGACGGACCGCCTCCCGGTCAAAGTCCACCTGCATCCAGGGTTCCCGTTCGGCAATGGCGAGGGCTTTGTTGTAATAGACGAGGGCATCGGGCCAGCGATGCAGATGATCCAGGCTGGCCGCCAGATTGAGCAACACCTCTGGATTTTTCTCCTGACTGAGCAGATTGGCATCCGCATAGGCCCCGGATGCCAACGCCCAACGGTGTTCCGTGGCATACATGTTGCCCAGGGCAAAATGGAGATGGCTCGCGTCGGGATGGGTTTGCAACAAGGATTTCAGACGGCTCTCTTCCGCTGCGGCATCGCCACTGCCATTCAATCCGAGCAGGGCCGTGGCGGCCAGGCTGTTGTTGGGATCCTCCCGCAAGACCCGCTGATACCAAAAACGGGCCTTTTCGGTGCGGCCACGGCGCAGGTTGACAGAGGCCACCCCGATCATGGCCGCATGGCTGTGCGGGTCGATTTGCAGTACGGTACGGAACAGCCGTTCCGCCTCGTTCAGATCGCCCTGCTGAAACGCCTGGGCGGCCTGGTTCAGCCGACTTTCCACCGGTACGGTTGTGCGCCGATCCCGCGCGCCGGAACGGGGCTTTTCACCGGATGATGCCGTTTTTCCTGGCGATTTTTCCAGAACGAAAACAGCCGCTTGTGGTGGGACGGGTTGTGGTGTCACCGCTTGTGGTGCGACCGGTTGTGGTGCGACCGGTTGTGGTGCGACCGGTTGTGGTGCGACCGGTTGTGGTGCCGAAGCGGTTTGCGGTTCTGGCCGTTTTTCGGGTGCCAACCCGGCCACTCTCAGGGCGTTGTCTGGTGTTGGCCCGATCGCCGGTGGTGTGGAATGGTCCGGTTGTTCCATCAGGGTGAAGGCCAAAAGGGTTTCCGTCCCCTCTTCGGGTGGTTTGGGTTGAGCCATGGGGGCAGAGAGAGCAGGCCCAATCCGCTCACTGAATACATGATCGGCAGAGGCCACGCCCAGCAACAGGAGCATGCCGCTGCCGACCAATGCCAGGCTATAGGTCCGCGCCCTGTTTGGATACCGTTTGGAACGGATCAATAAACGGATCTTTTCCTTGAACTGCGCCTCATCGTCCTGGTTGTTCGTGGTCTCCAGCCGTCTCTGTCCATTGTCCTGTGACAACGCATCCATTGTGGGGGGCTGCGTTTTTGGCCAGGAGATCGATCCGGACCGGTTTTCGGTCAGACGGACAGCCCCCCTTTTGGGCGGCCATTCCAGATCCGATCTCCTGGTCTCTGGCCGTTTTGGGTCGTCGCGGAGCCTTTCCGCCGATTTCAATGCCTCCATCAGCAGACTCATGGTGTCACCACCCCGGTTTGGTCCCAATAGTTGTCAAACGGTCGGTCATGAAAAAGGTGGCGTTCCTGGGTGCCCATTTTGCGCAGATCATCGGTTTCATTGAGAATGATCGGACGCAGGAAAATAACCAGCTCTTTCTTGGTATTGCCATCGTTCCGGTAACTGAACAGTGGACCGACAAAGGGCAATTGGGAGAGGATGGGCACACCGTCCATGTTTTTGTTCGTCTCGTCCTGCATCAGGCCACCCATGACCGCCACCTGTCCACTGGTCACCCGCAGGACGGAATCCATCTCCTGAACCTGGATGACCGGCACCTGTGGTGGTGTAAACGCGGCTCCGGTCAAATTGGTGCGCATGTTGGGATCGGGATTGTCCACCCACTGGGAGATGCGCTGGAGTGTGGGCCGGATATTCATGGTGATGATTTCATTGTCATCGATTTGTGGGGTGACCTGCATGATAAATCCCACCGGTGCGGTGCGGACCAGGGTCTGCGTGGTGCCGGGGATGAGGGTTTGCGCCCCGCCATTGGAGGTTTGTATCGTTGCCGGCGTCACCTTGATTTCAAAGTAGACCTGATTGGTCGTGACCCGCAACACTGCTGTCTGATTGTTGAGTACCGTCACCTTGGGGGTGGAGACGACTTTGGCATTGCCAAACTGGGACAACAGACGCACGGTGGCGGTCAGGTCGCGTCCTCCGAGCACACCACTCAGGAAGGGTATTTTGGTTCGATTGAGGGTCAAGGAGAGGTTGGGCGGCGCAATCAGATTTTTGTTGAGCAGGGATTGACTGTTATTCGGATCCGCTGCACCGCTTCCCGCCTCCAGCAGGCCCCAGTCAACCCCCCCCTGGTAGGAATCGGACAGCTCAACCGAGACAACCGTGGCCTCAATGAAAACCTGGCGGGCCGCGATGCGCATGATGCGATCGATGAATGCCTGGATCTGCTTGTGCTGCCGATTGGTGGCCAATACATTGACAACGCCAGTCGCCCGATTCAAGACCACCTTCGGGTTGGCCAGCGGGTTGGCCGCCGGGTTGGTGGCCGGGTTGGTGGCCGGGTTGATCGCATTGCCTGTGTTGGCAGCGGCCGTGCCGCCCTCCTTCTCCCCTGGGGATTCGACCATATGCAGAATATTGGTCACCAGATTGTCCCAGAAATCCATCGCGGAATCGGAAGAGGTCAGGGTGACCCGTGATCCATTGCCACCGTCGGCCCCGCCCTCCGAAGTGGCCATCTGGGTGGAAACCGACATGCCCGACTGTGAGGACCGTTTGGTCTGGAGGTAGTTTAACGAATAACTGCGGCGGAACGGTTTGTCCGGGGTGATGAGAATGACGGAATCCTTGATCTGGTATTGCAAATGGGTCTGCTCGACGATGCGATCCAGAATGGCGGGCAATGTCTGGTTGACGGCATTGAGGGTGATCCGGTCATCGATGCCGGGATAGATGTCCACATTCAGTTCGGCGTCTCTGGCCAGGGAGAACAATACCTCCCGGAGCGGTGCATCGACCATGGAAACGGTATAGGTGGCCAGAGGGAGTCTGGATTCATCCGCCGGGAGGAGAAACGGCGTACTGCCGGCGATGGAAGGGATCGGGGCCTCTGCCAGTGGAGTGGCCGCCGGGGGTGACGGTTCCGATGACGGAGCGTTGGCGGTCTTCTGTTCCACAGGGGTCGCTGCACCGTCGGTTGCCACCGGGGAGGCGGTTCGGGTCGGCGTCATGCAGCCCGCCAGAAGCAGGCCAGCCGCCAGCACAGAGACCGGGATAACCGTGCCATATCCCAACAAAAATCTATTATGATTCAGCATATGAAACGACCCTCTACGGCGGTTTTGTGCCATTCAGGCCATGAAATTTCTCTTGGGCAGAGGTCATGACCGACAGAACCCAGTGGAGGATACGCAATTCTTGCGCCGGTTGGTTTGCCCTGGATTGAGCCGAGCGGGGGGATGACGTTCAAAAAACGAGGCAGAGTTCCGTCACGAAAAATCCGCGAGTACACTCTCCAGGGTTGGGGCATCCAGGATTCGAAGACTCCACTCCTCCAACGAGGATTGTTTGGCCTTGGCAATCTTGACACTGGCCCATGCAGGCAGTTCGCCGAAGCGGTGTTGAAGGAGACGGGTCAGAACAGCCGCCTCGCCTTCCTGTCGGCCTTCCTGTCGGCCTTCCTGTCGGCCTTCCCGATGTTCTTGCACTAGGCGATGCTCAAATTTCGGCAGGGAAAAAAGCTCTTCATCGGGCGTTGTGTCCACCAACAAATCGAGCCATTCTTTCCCAAGCTGGGTGACGTACTCGGGGGTGATCCCTTCCATCTCTGGACTATTCAATGAACCTTTCATGAGCAATCTCCATAAACCGACAATGGTCCGACCAAATGCAACGGAGAGTCTGAACAATCCAGCATGCTTGATTGTCTCAAACGCCTTTTTTCGTTCTTCCTGGCGACTGGCAAAGCACTTCAAAGGGGCGTTGTGGATTTCATCGGCCAGTTCGTTCAGAAGGATCAACCGAAACGGGCAATGTTTGCAAGGAACACTTTTCGCAAGACCCTTTCCATCAATTGGGTGTGTCGTGCGCGACAGGGGCCATTTTTCTTTCGGTATGTAATTTGCTTGATTCAGACCCAATCGACCATCCGGTCCAGCGTCAAGTCGGCCTCCCTGGCTGGAGCACTTCATGTACCAACCCTTTTTCAATCTCAAGGAACCGCCTTTTGCCATCACGCCGGATCCGCGCTTTCTGTTCCTGGGAGAGAAACACCGGGCCGCCTTGGCCCATCTGCTCTACGGCATTCGAGGCAGCAGCGGCTTTATCCTGTTGACCGGAGAGGTCGGAACCGGCAAAACCACCCTCTCCCGCTGCCTGATCGAGCAGGTTCCCGGCTCGGTCGAAATCGCACTCATCCTGAATCCCACCCTCTCCCCACTTGAATTGCTGGCCTCCCTGTGTGACGATATGGGTATTGACTACCCCGAATCCGCCACCTTCAAGACCCTGTTTGATCTGCTGAATCGACGGCTCTTGGAAAATTATGCCGCCAGTAAAACAACTGTTTTGATCCTGGATGAGGTGCAAAAGATAAGCGTTGAGGCACTGGAACAGGTCCGTTTGTTGAGCAACCTGGAGACGAATCAACGAAAGTTATTGCATATTATCCTCCTCGGTCAACCAGAATTGATCCCGATGCTGGCCCGACCAGAGTTGCGTCCATTCAGTCAACGGATTACCGCCCGGCATCATATTGCCCCGCTGACGGCGGCCGAGACGCGGGCGTTTGTTCGATATCGGCTGACCGTGGCAGGGGCTTCGCAGGCCATTTTCGGGATGGGGGCACTCTGGGTGATTCACCGGGCATCCCAGGGCATTCCCCGTTTGATCAACCAGATGTGTGACCGTGCCCTGTTGGGGGCCTGTTTGTCGGGAAGCCGTCGGGTCACGGTGCGGATTGCCCGTGCCGCCATCCAGGAGGTGATGGGGCCTGCGCACCGCCACGAACGCCGCCGTACCGCACGGCCTGTGCTGATGGTTTTGATCCTGCTGGGTCTCTGGATGGCCAGCCTCTCATTTTTCCAAACCGTTGCCGTACCCTGGGTGGGGCATGACGCCTGGGTGGTCTCTCTCCAGACGGTTTTTCAATCGGTGATCGAAAAGGGAACGCGCCGATGGGCATCGCTCCGCCAGGAATTTCGTGCGCCGGGCAATGAGGCAACCCCGGCCCTGGACGAAAGGCGAGAGGAAGGGTTCCCGGAGATCCCTTTGTTCGTGCAATCGATGCAACCCGCCCCGGCGATCCATACACCACAGGGGGGTGCTGCACCCCGTTACCAAAGACGTTTTAATGCCCAGGTCATCGATGTGGTGGATGGATGCCATCTGGAGGTGAGAGAGGAGGGGGGGGCTGATGGGGGGGGGGCTGATGGGGGGGGGCTGATGGGGGGGGGACTGA
>CAIWLA010000086.1 GCA_903913345.1 uncultured Magnetococcales bacterium
GGCACTAACTCATCTGCACAATGATCCCCTTGAGCACTGAGCCCGCTTCCCCCATCTGTCGCCCGGCAAAATGGAGGTGGCGGTACAATTCCCGTTTCTTGAGAATATTCACCACCTGATTCATGGCATCCACCTTGGCATTGGTCTCATTGGCCTGCAATGACTGCAGTGTGGTCTCCACGTTGTAGAGTTCCGCCAACGCCCGGCGATAGGCTTTGTCGATGGTAGATCGGCAGCGGACGGCGACACCCGCATCGCCACTGGCACTTCTGGCATCCTTGTCCATTTTAGCATATCCATGCTCGAGGGCCGAGGCCGCCTCGCGGAGAATGGTGGCCATTTCCACAGCAAACCGATCGGATTTGATCCCCAGGGCATCCATCTCCTCCGCAGCAATGCGGGCTGACCAGATCGGTTCATGGATGGAGGCAATTGCCCGGTAGACATCCTCACGATCCATGGGGGTGGAAAAGGCATTGCTCAGTATTTCCAGCAGCTTTTCCCTGAACTCGGCGGCCTGGGTTTCCAGTGCGGCCACCTCCCCAGCCCGGATGCGTTCTCCGCTCTCCAGGTACACCACGAGGGCGGAAAAGGTCTTGACGAGCATTTCCGACTGCTCGTGCAGATATTTGAAAAAAGGCGGGACACGGGGCAAAATGTTGTCCAACAAGCTCCCAAAGACGGGACTGGATCCACTCATGGTATTCTCCTATATGTTCGTTGTCTGAAAGTGTGTGATGTTTGGATGCGTCACTGTTGTCTCCGTCTCCAGGTCAGCGACCAGCACTGACATGGAAAACCCAGTCGGCCAGGAGATAGGTCAGGCCTCCCACCACCCCGGATCCCGGAATGGTCAGCAGCCAGGTAGCCACAATCTCCTTGCCCTTGCGCCATTTGACCGCCCTGGGACGATCTGCCGAGCCAACCCCCATGATGCTGGAACTGGCCACATGGGTGGTGGAGACCGGTGCCCCCATTGTCGCGGCCCCAAAGATGACCGCCGCCGCAGCGAGTTGTGCGTTAAAAGAGTGAATGGGACGCACCCGATAGATGCCGAACCCCACTGTGCGCACGATGCGCCAACCACCAAACATGTTGCCAACGGTGATGACCGTCGCACAAGTCACGATCACCCAGAATGGAATCGTAAACTTTGATGTCTCTCCCCCCAGAAAGAGGGCCAAGGCGATGATACCCATGCTCTTCTGTGCGTCATTGGTGCCGTGGGAAAAGGAAAGGGCGGCCGCGCTGATGTATTGGCTCCACTTGAAAACCTTGTCGATGGATGGTCGCGCCTTGTTGGTCAACCGACGCACAAAGGCTTGCAGTAGATCCATTTGCTGAATGGCTCCATTGATTTGCCCCGCCCCTTGGTTTTGTTCCCGGCTGGCGGCAGAGATTTCTTGGACCAGTTCGGCGGTCTTTTGGATATCCGGGACCAGTTTGGTCAACATGACCCCGGCCCGTTCTGCCACTTGTACGCTGGAAGCGGAGAGTGAGCCGATCTCACCGGCGGCAGTCTGACTTCTTTCCGCCAGTTTGCGTACCTCGGCCGCCACTACGGCAAAGCCTTTTCCATGTTCTCCGGCCCGTGCGGCTTCGATAGCGGCATTGAGTGCCAACAGATTGGTTTGGCGAGCGATCTCCTCGATGATGGAAATCTTTTTGGCGATTTCCTTCATGGCCGTTACCGCCTGGGTGACGGCCTCCCCGGTCTCTACGGCATCCTTGGCCGCCAGTTTGGAGATCTTTTCGGTGGTGCCAGCGTTGTCGCTGTTTTGCTGGATGCTGGAGGTCATTTGTTCCATGGCGGACGAGGTCTCTTCAATGCCAGCCGCTTGTTGGGTGGAGGATTGCGCGAAACCCTGGGCCGCATCGGATAACTGTTGACTGCCATCGGCCACCGCAACAGACGATTGTTTGACCTGATCAATGACCTCCCGCAGTTTGCTGGAGCTTTTGTCCAAGGCAGCGGCCATGACGCCTATTTCGTCGGTTTGGCGGACATTACTGATGACGGTCACATCGCCGTTGGCGAACGCCTCCACGACTTGCATGAGGGAGCGTATCGGGATAGCAATACCCCGGCCAATGATCCATGCAAACAAGGCTCCCAGGAGGAGAATGACACCGCTCACACCCAGGGCCATATTGGCATTTCGGTGAGCGATGGCATTGGCTTCCTTAGCCACATTTGTCATGTCGTCAGATGCCTCCTTGACGATGGTATCGATGATCGGCTCAATGGCGTGGACCGCTGCCCGCATCTTTTCCGTTATCTCGATGAGCTCCTTGTCCTTAGCCACCAGGGCCAGAAAGGCTTGTTGGTACTGCTTGGTGGCGTCAGTCATCGCAGTTTTGTCGCCGTCAGCCAGGTCGGATGCCGCGACTGCCTGTCGCAGGGTATCCAATCTTTTGGTCACGCCGGTGACATATTTTTCATCTCCGCGCAGCAGATAGTCCTTTTCATCCTTGCGGATTTCGAGATAAAACTGGGCCAATCCTGGTACATACCGGGCTTTCAGTCTATTTTCGATGTCGTGGGCGATCTCGCGGAATGTGTCGGTGGTCGTCCCGGTCTTGTCTGTGTTTTGTTGGAGGAATCCCTTGAAATCCGCCCAATATTTATTGGCTTTTTCAACGAGTTCCTTTTTGAGATCATCAGACAATGTCGACACGCCGACAGCATCGATGAAGTGCTTGACCTGTTTCTCTAAAAGAACCGTATATTTCAGGTCTTTCCTGAGTTGGAAATCCTTTTCATGCCGCCGCATCTGAAGCAAGCTGACAATAATCTCCTCCGTGTCATACTGCTTGATCCGTTTTTCCATGGCATGGGCGACGTCCCGGAATTTTCCCTGTAGTCCAGACTGGGGGTCCAGTCCCTTTTCCGTCTCATACTTGGCCATATTCAAAAAGGTGGTCAGGTAGGTTTCTGAAAATTTTTTGATATCGCCGTCCTGGCGGGCACTGGAATCGTCATGGTTTTCCTGGGCCGCTTTGAGCA
>CAIWLA010000087.1 GCA_903913345.1 uncultured Magnetococcales bacterium
ATCGGCATCGGCCAGTGCGAGCGTACCCGAAGTGGCCCCACCCAAGGCCACGGTTGTGGTATCGGTGGGTTTGACATTGACCGTGGCGGCTGAAATGGTACCACTGACACCAAAACTGGTGGTCAGACCATCAACGGTAACTGTCCGATTGGTGGCCGCAATGGTCCCACCCACCGAAACGGTTGGCCCGGAAAGGGTGACGGCACCGGTGGCACCGTTAGCCGTGAGGGTTCCCCCCACCGTAACCGTTGGACCGGAAAGGGTCACAGCACCGGAGGCCGTGATATTGCCGGATAAGGTCAGCGAGGCAGATCCGGTGGTACTCAGATTGACCGTACCGCCAGTGAGGGTTTTTCCACTGGAAAGACCCACGCTGGCCCCAGTACCGGTTACCGTGATTGCGCCTGCCCCGGCACCGACATCACCGAGCAAATTGATATTACCACCCGCACTGGAAATGGATACCCCACCCGCACCAGAGACCGTACCCAGGTTGATTGTGGTGGCAGCAGTCGCTCCAGAGGCACTCAGGGTCAGTGTGCCACCATTCATATTCACCGTGGCGGGTGACAGATCGATGGTGCTGGGCGAACCACCAGAAACCAGGGAGAGGGTCAGATTGTGACCGCCACCTGTGAAGGATCCTGTCCACACAATATTGTCAGTGGCCTGCAAGGTCAGATTGGCCGATGAAGTCAATGTCTGGACGGTGGAATTGGTGATGGTGCCCGATGACGAGGTATCAGAACCCGCATCGGCCCCGTTTTTGATCAACAGGTCAGTGGGATCAATCAACAACGTCCCCCATCCCCCGCCCCCGGTCAGGTCCATCTGGCTGGACTGAATGCTGACCTGATTGCCGCTCAACTCCACATTACCGCCCTTGCCCGACCCCGCGCCGCCGCGCCCGGAAATGGTGGCATCTTTGGCAAATATCATTGTGCCATCGGCCCAGGTTTTTACGGATCCCGCGTTGGCATCGGGACCGGCCGCATCGACCCGGATGGATGAACCACCCTGCAAGGCGATATCATGGGTGGCGGTGATGGCCACCGAACCCCCATTGGCCCCAGCCTCGGCCCCGGACGCATCCAGGGTGCCGCTGTTGACCACATCGCCCCCCGTCCCGACCAGCACAATCTTGCCACCCTGATTGACCAACCCCTTGGCCTCGACCACCCCCTCGTTGTTGACCACCGTGCCGATCAAATTCGAGGCCGTCGAGGCCCCCATATAGACCGTGCCGCCCTCGGCCTGAATGACCCCCTTGTTCTGGACCAGGGCATTCACGGCGGCCTTGTTGACGGAAAAACTCAGCAGACCATCCCCGGCAAAGTCCAGGGTGACTTGATCGCCCGCCGCCAGACCCACCGAACCGGCACGGGCGGAGATGACCCCCTCATTCAACGCCTGGGGACCAACCAGGGCCACAAAACCCCCATTGGCAGCAGTAATGTTCCCCTGGTTGCGCACACTGCCCGCCGTGCCGTCATTGGTGAAGATATAACGACCTGCCAGAAAATCCTGATTGGCAATGTTCAAGGTGCTGGCCACCAGACCACCCAAATCCACCTGGGCGGAACCCCCAAACAGGATGCCGTGCGGGTTGACCAGAAACACCTGGCCATTGGCCGTCAACCGCCCCAGGATGGAGGAGGGATCCTCACCGACCACCCGGTTCAAGGCCACCGAACTCGCCGAAGGTTGCTGGAAAGTGACCGCCTCATTGGCCATGATGCTGAACGATCGCCAATCCACCACCAATCGATTGGTGGATTGATCAATGCGCAGGGTGTTGGCATTGGGATTGGTAATGGTGGCCGCCCCCGCTGCAACGGAACCATCCTGGGGCAGGGCATAGGCCTGATTGCCCACTCCGGCGATAATCGCCCCCGCCAACAGAGTGAGACCACGTCGACCGCGACACCGCTCGGCAGCGGGTCGTCGAGGGGAGATGCCCGATTCCTGCACCGCGCGCTTCAGATAAAAAGGACGGTCAGACACGAATTGCCCGGCTTTCGTCAATCCGGTCGGAGAGGAAAACGGCACCGCTAATCGATTCTTGCTCATGGAGTGACCCTCTGTCGGTTCAGTTGTCTTAAAACCCAACACATCAATATTTTGGATAAACTAAAGGAACGCCGTCAAAACCACTTGACAAGCTGGATCCATGTCCGGCTGCCGCCCTGGCGCGAATCAGAGGTGACCGGCTCATTTCCCAACTGCGTGGCCAGGTTCCACTTGATGGAAAATTGATGGGGGGTATTGAACAGATTCAACCCCACGCCCACACCGGACAAAGTCCGGTCGGTCTCGGTGCCGGGCACCGGGGTATTGAGGTGTACACCACCCACATCGCCAAACAGGACAGCCTGAGTCGTGGAACCGAGCAACGCCTCCCCGAACGGCAAATCATAGCGCAGATCCGCACTCAACAGAAAGCCACTGTCACCGCTTCCCTCGCCCTGGGGATAGGCCCGCACACCACTGGGACCACCCAGGCGAAACTGCTCCGAGGAGATCAAATTATCCCCACTGTATTGACCAGACCCGGCGACATAGAGGCTGGCCGGGCCAAACAGACTTTGCAGACGGGCCATGCTGGCATTCAGCTTGTTGTTGGAACCCTGCCCCACGGAGGTAACAGGCAAGGAATTGTTGACAATGTGGCCGAGACTGAGTTCATAGGTGTTCATGCCACCACCACCCCAACCATCCCGCAGATCCCCGGAGACCGAAGCGGTATAGACATCCGGTCTCTCCCTGGTGGAGAGGATGCCCCCCACCTCCTGATTGGACAGCTTGCGGTCCCAGGCCAATTGCCCATAGAGATTATAGAGTCGCGAGCGAATGAACGGATGCGAGGCAAACAGACCATAAGAGCTGCCATCGCCGCCAATGGTGGACAAATTTCCGTTCAGGTCGTAGTTCATTTCGGAATAGTACCCACCAACGCGGGTTCCCATCGTATTGACCGGGAGGGCATAGCCAACCCGCCCAAACCACATCTTGTCCTCCGAAGTGATGCCACGCAAAGTGATCTGGTCCCCGATGCCCAACGGGTTGTTGACATTGAGCGTCAACCCGCCCCGATAATCCCCGGTATATTGAGAACCATAATTGCTCACATCCAGACTGCCCGAAAAAAGCGGCTGCCCGGTCGTCACCACATCGAGGTCGGAGGTACCTGGAGCCTTCCCCGGTTTCATGGTGGATTGGACCGCAACACCGGGCACATCGCCGAGCAACAACAGTCTGCGTTCCACATCTTTGGCGAGGAGAACCTCCTCAGTGGCGAGTGGGGCAAGGAACTCCCGTGCCCGTTCTTCGGAGAAACGTTCTGTGCCATTGACATGGACGGCACCGAGACGGCCCTCCACAACCGCGATGTGCAGCACGACCGCACCCTCCTTGTTCGGAGTCAACTCCTGAGGGGGCAGATAGGCCGTTGCAACGAAATAGCCCTGATCTCGATAAAAACCGGTCAGCCGTTGGACTGCATCGTTGAGTTCGGCAAAGGTCAACTCGCGTCCCTTGAAAGAATCGAGCAATTCGAGGAGACGATCCTGGGGAAATACGGTTGCCCCGGTGATATGAAAAGAGTCAACACGGACCTTGACACCGTTGTCTCGCACCGGTCCATTTTTGTCACCCCCCTGTGAACCATCCAGATTGATGGCCGGCGGTGCCTTGGGAGGGCCTTCCACCGGCTTCTCCAGGATGTTCATCAGTGCCCCAGGCTCCAGTGGCGCAGCCGCCACATCGGAAAAGCCCACAGACAGCAACAGGGCAGTCGCCGCCCCTGTTCGCCATACACCCACCCGCCAGCCTTCATTAACTATCATACTCGTCCCCTGGCAATGCATAATTAATCCCGCCAACGCTTCCCCCATACGGTGCCCAATGCACCACGTACCCGGATATTTTATCGAGATCCAACCAAAAACTCCCTGGGGAAGGGGCACTGTACCCATCATTCAGACAGCCTGTCAACCCCGTCACTTCGCCCCACATCCCCTGGAATGCCATGGTTTGTTTCGTTAACCAGTATCGTGGCCACACCCCGTGCGGACCATCCCTCGCTTGGCCCCCTGGTGCCATTAAAAACCCCTAGACCCAGACGGACATCCGATCTATTTGTACACGAATATTGGGGGCAAAGTCAACATAATTTTTGACTGGTGAGTCAACATCGAATCCGTTTTTTCTGTATGTTTTTCAAACCGCCTGGTCCACCAGCGAAGCAAAGGCCCGCCCCCGCTCTTCAAAGTTGATGAATTGATTGTAACTGGGCGCGCCGGGTGAGAAAAGACAGATTCGCCCCATCGGCGTGACCGCCAGGGCACTCTGCACCGCCTCGGCCAGGGTGGACACCTCGATGAGCGAGGGATGCGCACCACCGCGCTGCCGGACCAGATCCGCCACCCTGAAACCCGTATCCGGAAGCAAAATGAGGGAGTGTACCCCACCACTCTCCAGGATCTCCACCAGCGGCGTATAGTCAAATCCCCGATCCTTCCCCCCGACAATCAAGGTGGCCACCCGTGGCATGAAGGCCTGCAAGGCGACCACCGTGGCCTCCGGTGCCGTCGAAATGGCATCATTGATCCACTGAATACCCCGATGATACCCCATATCCGCCAATCGATAGGGCAACCCCTCGAACCGCTCCAATACCCGCTGCACAGGACCACTGTCCACCCCCAACAGCTCCGCTGCGGCCAAGACGGCACAACTGTTTTCCCGATTGTGCCGACCCGGCAGCCGCATCTGGGCATCATTGAACAAACGCACCGCCCCCCGATAAAACCACCCATCCGCAAAATGAATCCCGGTCGCTGTGTGAATCTCCTCCTCTGGTTGAACGATCCGCTGCGGGGGCATCCAGGCCACTGCCCGATGGTCTATGCGCAGACGATCACCGGACAACTGGGTCGTGGCGAGACGCATCTTGGCCTGATAATAGGCCGCAACCGAACCGTGCCAGTCCATGTGTTCGGGAAACAGGTTCAAAATGACGGCAATCGACGGTCCCACCACCAGATCGGCACATTGATAACTGGACATTTCCAGAACCGTGATCGCCCGTTGGGCCAGGACCGCCTCCAGATGATCCAAGGCCGCCACCCCAATGTTGCCCAGCAAAAAAACCGGCAAACCCGCCTCACGCAGGGTTTCATACAACAGGGTGCTGGTCGTGCTCTTCCCCTTGCTCCCCGTCATTCCGACCAGGGGCAACCGGGCATGGCGTATCTCTGCCATATAGATATTGGTCGGGGTGGTCTGCACCAGACCCAGACCATCGGCCAACCGCCGCACCGGATGGGCAGGGGAAAATCCGGGTGAACGGAGCAGAATATCCACCTCTTGCAAACCCGCTGCCGCCTGCTCTCCCGACCAGCAGACCACATCCCCCGCTGTCGCGGGGGGAGTGAACGGTTTCTCGGTCAACAGATGGACCGGCCGCTCATGTCCAGCCCGGCGCAAGGCGGTCAGCAGGGCATGTCCCTCCACCCCCATGCCCAGAATGCCGATACGACGATCAATGAGTTCGCAAATACGCATCCAGGCGTGACCTCCAGATCTCGGAAAGGGCCGCTTCCGCGCCCGGCTGCAACTGGGCCTGCCACAACCCGATGGGATCGGCCACCCGGTCACGCAACACGGCATCGTACAACGCCTGCACCGGTGTATCCCGCAATCGGCCCTGCCGATCCAGATGGGAGAGGGCCGCCAACACCTCCTCCGGCGTACCCACACATTCAAAAGGTTTGTGGCCGCGAACCCCCGACAACTCCTCAATCGTGGGCAGAATGGCCGCATTGGCCAACAGATTGGCCCCAAAAATGGGGTGCAACCGCCCCTCACCCAGATGCGGGGCCAGCATCAGGTAGACAAAAACACACTTGGGACAGGTTCCACACCAGCGGGGCGTCTGGCTGGTATCGCCCAGTTGAAAATTGGCATTGCAAGAGGTAAAACTGTTAAAATAACGCATCCGCCGCGCAAAAAGACCGCAGATGGCCAATTCACTCAAGGGACGCAACAGACTGAAATAATCGGGGCCATTGACCAACTGCCTCCGCTGAAAGTGCTGAAACGCCTGCTCAAAGGCCAACCCTTTGCTCCATTGGTGGTTGATCTCCAGGTCATGCCAGACCAGATTGCCATAGGAGGCGGTCCGTTCGTTGGAGGAGATCACCGCCCGGTAGCCCCCCACCACGGCCATCAATTGGCTGACAAAGGCGATGCAGGCGGAGATGGGAATGTGGCCATTGTAGGCACCCGATGCGTTGAGCGCGAAGAGCTTGGGATCCAGATGACGCCCCACCACCCGATGCGGTGCCCCAAAGGCCGCCGCCGACCGTTTGATCCAGGGGGCCGATCCCAGGGAAAACAGATCAACCGGCACCCCGGATTCCCGAATGATCTCATAGGAGACCGCCGAATCCTTGCCCCCGCCGATCAACAACAATACCCGCTCGGTGGTCGGTTCGGGCAATCGAATGGCCTCCTGATCACAACTCTGCCGGGGAAAAGAGACCCGCCCACGGGGATCCAACCCATTGCGATAAAAAAAT